>NZ_JADQAH010000083.1:0-1072 GCF_022129225.1 Psychrobacter sp. Ps7
GTTTACTAGACGTTTCTAGCGATTCAAAGCGCTGTTTGTGTTGCGCCCAGTATTTGGGGATGAGCATGAGATTTGCCTTCGAGTAGTTATTTTTATCTTATGGTTATTTATTAATAAATGACAAAAACTAAAACTCGATACACCTGTTTGAGCCTAGGTCATTTTGATGATAATTAGCTTTGTAGTTTTTTAAATCAGTTACTAAGCTATAAACTCTACGATTCATAGATCTGCCTTCCTCGGTATCAGAAGGTGCAATAGAACCTTTAATACCGCAATCAAGAGTAGTTAGACGACTAGGCTCAATTCTGTGATTTAAAATTAGGTAATTTTTGACAATGAGTGCTCTATTCTTAGCCAGTGAGTTTGATTGCAACATTGAGGTAGAAGCTTTATTGACCTCATCCTTCGAGACATGAGCTTCAATTTTCATAGTAGCCGTATCATAGTTATTCATCTGTTCTGCTACTCTATCAAGCTCATCATGATACTGTGGCAGTAATTCACTGCTGTCCTTGGTAAAAAAAGCACGATACTCCATCATTGGAGGCATACCAATAAGACTTGTAATCTCAGGACAACCTCTTTCGTCCACTACCACGTTCTCTGTCATATTTGGGCATTGATCTAAATCATCAGGCACGCCGTCGCCGTCGCTATCTAAATTAATCAGAATAATTGGCAAATTAATAGTTTGAGCTTTTTGGTTAGACAAGTCAGGCGTTTGACATGCGGATAGCGTTAAGACGCTGATTAAAACAACAAGCATACTTCTCAATAGCGTATTCATAAATTATTTCTTCTAGAGCTGCTGACAGACTTCTTTATAATGCTTCAAAGAATGCTGCTCATCAGGGTAATTACTAGAGTATGCTTTATCAGCTTCTATTACCGCCCCAAAAACTCTTTGATTCAACAATGACATTTCAGCAGCATGCTTTTCAGTTTCAGTTTCAGTTTCAGTTTCAGTTTCAGTTTCAGTTTCAGTTTCAGTTTCAGTTTCAGTTTCAGTTTCAGTTTCAGTTTCAGTTTCAGTTTCAGTTTCAGTTTCAGTTTCAGTTTCAGTTTCAGT
>NZ_JADQAH010000084.1:0-1067 GCF_022129225.1 Psychrobacter sp. Ps7
AAATACTGGGCGCAACACAAACAGCGCTTTGAATCGCTAGAAACGTCTAGTAAACCTTCCAAGCAAGCTACTATCAAACGTTATGGTTGGTCAGATGTCAGTCAAAGTGCGGCGTTAACTCATGCCAAAGCGCGAGTGGATGAGTCGCAACATCGCTGGCTGGCAGGTGAAGATATCTTACGCCGTGAGCGCAGGGAAGAGTATAACGAAGGCAATAGCATTCCTATTCGTGAAAAGATTGTTGATAAGCATGATTTTCCAGAAAATGAACCATCTAATAATAGTGCAGCAGTAACGAAGCTCATTGTCACGCGCAACAGCTATGGCGCACAAGTCGCTAACGTCGATAATATCGCCATTATTGATGTTGATAATGATGATTTATTGCGTCAAAAATATCCTTATGATTATAACCATCATGGCTTTATGCCTGCCTTTCTCATTAATCAAAGCAATCCAACAACCAAAATAAAAGTTTGGGCTTTTGTTATTGTCTTTATACTTATTGCCAGTGTCATCGCTTGGCTAGGACTATCATGGTTGTGGTTATTGGCTGTTATGATTGGTGCGACCGTCTATTTGTGGCAGCAAGCCAGTGCAAAAGACAAAGCCCGTGCGCAAAAATATGCCGATGATGCCGCCTCACTACTGCCCTATATGACGGATTTGATCAAAAAACGTGTTGCGAATCATCCTATCGAATGTTTTCGTTTATATCAAACGCCAGCAGGATTTCGCATTATTGCCACACACGATATCATTTCGCCAAGTGATAACGTGGTCACGGAGTGGTTTGAGTATTTCCATGCAGATGCCAATTATGTTCGTCTATGCCAAGCGCAGCAGTGCTTTCGAGCGCGGCTCACTGCCAAGCCGTGGCGTATGAGTGAGGTTGAGAATAAGAAGTTAGCTAAAGATATCCCTGCTAAGGACTTTTGGTTTGGCTCCGAGAACACAGATATAGATAGTAGCATTGAGCAACGTCAAGATGAGTTAAAAGCGCGTAAGCAGTGGATTGTTGACTACGATCGTTTTACCCAAGGCTATCGTGCTTGTCATTATGTCGA
>NZ_JADQAH010000050.1:0-3807 GCF_022129225.1 Psychrobacter sp. Ps7
CTGCGTAATCAAAATCTCCCAAGTTTAGTTATACGGATTTGACAGCAGGGGTCATTATAGTGAAGTGATAGGGTGACGGAGCAGGCGGTAGTACTTTAATATTGGCCCGAACTCATATTACAACTTATGATCATTAATAAAATCAACCATCACTTGGGCGGTCCGCCCATCTCCTCCTAGGCATAAAAGCGCCCGCGTTCCTTATAGTTTCGTTGGCTTATTTGAGCTCTTTATTTTTGCGCTCAAGCGCTTTGATGGCTGACCAAGAGGCATTATAGTTCGGTTAAGTTGTTCATGGAAGAAATCCTGTTTGCATAAGTTGGTCTTGGTAAACCTACTTTAGCAATTGTGAACTTCTTGTTTTTGTCTTTTTTGGCGCTCCCTTCTCCTGAACTGGGGTTATTTATTACTCAAAATTCTAAACAATTTGTTTTATGAGACAAAATTATTTGTTTCTGTTTTCCAATTATGTTCCAATCATAACCTTTTATCGGTGTTTTCATACACTTTAAGCGCATCAAAAGTACTTAATCTTGAAGGAGATAATCGGCTATGCAAGGAAGTAACTCGCCAAATGGCAATCCGCCACATAATAATTTTGATGCAGCAGAGCAAGATTCGCGCATGCAGCGGTTTTTAAAAGGAGTAGAGTGGCTCGGTAATTTACTACCGCATCCTGTTATTTTATTTGTATGGATGTCAGTATTTTTACTGGTTCTTTCAGCAGTACTGTCTTACTTTGGTATATCGGTAATCGATCCACGACCAGAGGGTGCAAGCGGCCGTAGCGCTGATGGAACTATTGAGGTCGTCAATTTATTAAATGGCGAGGGCTTAGCTCGTATTGTTGAAAACTTGGTGACCAACTTTACTGGTTTTGTGCCACTTGGTACGGTGCTGGTAGCACTACTTGGTGTTGGTATCGCTGAGCGCTCTGGAATGATATCAGCCGCACTACGTGGGCTAGTGTTAAACGCGCCAAAGAAAATGGTTACCTTTACTATTGTGTTCGCAGGTATTATGTCAAACACGGCCGCTGAGCTTGGTTATGTGGTTTTGATACCACTTGCTGCGGTCATATTTCACTCTCTTGGTCGACATCCATTAGCTGGTATCGCGGCGGCATTTGCTGGGGTATCTGGTGGTTATAGCGCTAATCTATTACTTGGCACAGTTGATCCTTTATTATCAGGGATTACTCAAGAAGCGGCACGTATCATCGATCCAGCTTACACTGTTGGGGCAGAAGCCAACTGGTACTTTATGATGGTGAGTACTTTTTTGATTAGTGGTTTGGGTTATCTTGTGACCGAGAAAATCGTCGAGCCAAGCCTTGGTAAGTACAATCCTACTGACGCCGATGATCCCTCAGTATTAGATACCAAAGCTGAGCGCGTATCTACTATTGAGAAAAAAGGACTTTTTTGGGCTGGTATTAGTATGCTGGTATTCTGTTTATTATTGGCTTGGACCGTGGTACCTGCTGACGGCATCCTGCGTAATGCTGAGACAGGTCTGTTGTCAGGTTCGCCATTTTTAAAGGGTATCGTTGTCTTCATTTTTGTGTTCTTTGCCATACCTGGTTATATATATGGAAAGATTACTGGTAGCATAAAAAACAACCAAGATGTAGTAGATGCGATGAGCCATGCGATGAGCTCGCTCAGTATTTATATCGTCTTAGTCTTTTTTGCAGCACAGTTTACCGCCTTCTTTAATTGGTCAAACCTTGGTTCTGTAATGGCAGTATCTGGTGCAACTTTCCTAAACGATATTGGTTTAACAGGTCCTTTCTTATTGATCGGTTTTATCTTGATATGTGCGGTGGTTAACTTGATGCTTGGTTCGGCATCTGCGCAATGGGCCGTAACAGCACCAATATTTATCCCCATGCTAATGCTAACTGGCTATGCGCCTGAGATGATACAGGCCGCATACCGTATTGGAGATTCGACTACCAATATCATTACCCCTATGATGAGCTATTTTGGTCTCATTATGGCAGTTGCTATTCGTTATAAGAGAAATACTGGTGTTGGCACACTTATGGCGATGATGTTACCTTATTCAATTGCGTTCTTAGTTGGTTGGATTATTTTATTTTGCGTCTGGGTGTTTGTATTTGGTCTGCCAGTAGGCCCTGGTGCAGAGACGTTTTATCCTGCTAGATAGTAGTGAATCGAAGGTTTGCTAAATGACCCCAGTTCGGGAAAAGGGAGCGCCAAAAAAGAAGTCCACAATTGCTAAAGTAAATTTATCAAGACCAACTTAGAGCCTTTCCTAAATTTCGTGTAAGTACTTCTACAATCTAAATAATAGTTACACACTTTTTAGGAAAGGCTCAAAACGGCCAGCAATCCACAAATATGAACCCACACTAGATACCAATAAGTGTTTATTTAGACTTGCTATTAAAGACCCCAAGCCACTTGAGAAAGTAGCTTGGGGCTTTTTAATATTTGAGAGTGTATGCAATACAGGGTATCAGTAGTTAATCATCACGATCAACGTCGCTTACCTGACTGCGAGTAATCTTACCAGTCATGCTATCGACAACGACTTTATGAATTTGATTGCCTTTACCAATTTCAACTTTGTAGACAGGCTTGCCAAAATCCATGTCGAACTCTACTTCAAGCACTTTCCCTTTCAGCGTTTGGTTTGCTTTTTTTATAGCTTGAGACAAACTCACTTTTGCTTGTTT
This sequence comes from Psychrobacter sp. Ps7, assembly GCF_022129225.1. Classification (NCBI taxonomy): domain Bacteria; kingdom Pseudomonadati; phylum Pseudomonadota; class Gammaproteobacteria; order Moraxellales; family Moraxellaceae; genus Psychrobacter; species Psychrobacter sp. Ps7. The sequence continues at coordinate 2,705 of NZ_JADQAH010000050.1, forward strand.
CATGGCCTTATATTCTGCCAAGTCTTCTTTGTCTAAACGCTCTGTGTCTTCTTTCGTAACCTTGCCTGTATTGGCATTCACGCTGACTTCTTGTTCATTATTGTTGGTAACGATTTTGATATCGTAATGGCTATTTTCGTTACGATCTTCTTGATCAAAGTCTGCACTGATGATATCGCCTTTTACCGCTTTATTAGCAAGGGCCAGCGCCTGCTCTAGACTGATCTTACTCTGTGATGCTGCCGTTACCTCATTCATAGCAGTGGCTGCTTGAGTGGCTGAAACAGAGGCCATGCTAAAGCTTGCGACACTCAGTGCCATTACAAGAGATTTCTTCAATGTTGATAGTTTTTTCATAATAAGATCCTAAAATGCGTCAGTCTTTCGGCAGACTGTTTATTAATTAGAATAAGAGATTAATTTAAAAGTAAATAATGACATACAGTTAATCACTATGTCTAAGTGGTTTATGCTGAAAAACGTAACTGGCGTAACGGGTATTAGGACAAATAACATTGGATTATAAGCAGTTACACAGAATTTTGAACACTACCTAATAGGCCTCTATTACTAAGTTTAACTGATACTTTTAGTGTTAATTGTCTCTCGCATCTTTTCAATCTCTGCAGTCAATGAGCTAAACTTTTCCTGTTCTGATTGATAGTTAACTGAAAGCTCATCATATTGCTCACTCAATGCAGTGTACTCTGTACTAAGCAAAGTTTTCTCATGATTTAATGTGTCGTGTTGCTTAATCAGTAGCTGATGATCTGCTTCAATCTTAGCTTGCTTTTGAGTAAGCTGCTCATTAATCCCTGATAACTTATCACGTTCAGCGATTATGGCCTTTAACTCTCCTTTCACTTCTGCTGTAAGATTCGTTATCTCGTTGCGCTCAATAACGACTGTCTTTAGCTCATCTGAACCGCCCTGAGATTGTCGGAGACTCAACATCCTGAGAGAATACGACAATAAAAAAATAAAACTACGCCCTTTGATCTTTATTTAAAGGCATCACAACGCCATATAAAAATCGATTTAATGCAGTAAGGCTTGATAATAACCATTATATTGCATTCATAATTGCTTTTCTGCAAAATGGT
>NZ_JADQAH010000050.1:3907-14884 GCF_022129225.1 Psychrobacter sp. Ps7
ATGAGTATATGAGTATATGAGTATATGAGTATATGAGTATATGAGTATATGAGTATATGAGTAAAATTTGTTTCTTTCGACAATATAAGGCGGCAAACGTGCCAAGAAATTTAAACTAAGATCAATATATCAGCTTTCATATGTACGTTTTAAAAAGATACATGAAGACATATCAAATTATCCCTTTGCTTCTTACTAATATATGTACAGATATAAGTACAGATATAGTATATACTAGTATAACATTCAACCTATAATGATAGGTCATATAACCAACATAATTAAACGTGGAGTAATTATTATGGACGTTGTGAACTACACTGATTTTAGAAAGAGCTTAGCAAAGTATATCGATAAGGTAGACACTGATAAAGGCCCGATATTAATTACAAGACAAAATGCTAAACCGACGGTATTAATGAGTTTAGAAGAGTTTAACTCGTATGAGGAAACACTGCATCTTTTAAGCAGCCCTACCAATGCCAAGCGTCTCAGACGCTCTATTGCTGATGCTAAAGCTGGTCGCTTGATTGAACGTGAGATTGATGCCAAAGATATGCCACTCACTTTTGATGATGAGGTAGACGCTTGATACTATCTTGGACGGAAGACGCGTGGGAGGACTATGAGTACTGGCAAAGAACCAGTAAAGAGAAAGTCAAACAGATCGGTAAGCTGATTAAAGCCATCAAACGTGACCCATTTAAGGGTATTGGCAAACCTGAACCACTCAAACATGACCTTGCAGGCTACTGGTCTCGTCGAATTGATCAAGAGCATCGGCTGGTTTATGAAATTCAAGATGATGCGATCATTATCGTCCAGTGCCGTTATCATTACTAAGCAAAGGTATAACAGCTCAAAAAGTGCCTGATTTATAATTAGGCACTTTTTCATAGTGATAGGTAGTTAGTTAATGTCCAGAAACGTTCTTTAATTCTTGAGACATCTCAGCAATCAACTGACGCGAGTACTTAGCCACGATTTGTATTTCAGAATAGCTATGGTCAACCTTTAAGAGACTTGCGATGATTTGACGCTTCTTAGTAACGGGTCTACGGCTTCTATGTTTATTTTCTGCTTTAGCCTAAGTAATTTAAAAATGCCCTAGATATTAAAAACCTAATCTATATGACAAACAAAAAAATGCCTCTGGGAGTTGACTCCTAGAGGCATTTAGTTTTTAATGTAATTAACGGTTACAGTGTGCGTCAACACGCTGTAACGAACAAATAAGCATCTGAAGTGCGTTATTTGAACAGCATTAAATGCCCGTATAAGTGCATTTTATCTTAAAGTCTGCTCAATATCAATATACCTACCGTATACTTATTCGCTCGTTACATCCTCGTGCAGCTCTCTCTGTAATTGTTACCCGTCAAATGGGTGGCAGGCCTCGGTGACGACTGCGTTTGACATAAGGGTGAGCTCCCTACAGGGGTGACTAGACAAAGGATCAGAGCAACGCAATGAGTGGTTACTCGTGCATATCGTAGCGGTATATTGGGTTTAGGCCCTTGCTAGCGTATGACAGCACAGTAGCGGTTAAGAGCGTGTCTAGGCGGTGCTATCAGCCGTAATCTTAACAACCGTAGCTTGATACAGTGATACGGTCTTGATGACGCGATGGGCGATGAAGTCGGCATGACTAATCACATCAAATTCAAGGAATGCACTAAAGTGTTTGTGAGTATTTTATCTACTCATAATCGCTTTAGGGTGAGTGTTCCTTGAAATCTGCTCAAGGCTCCAAAATCAGCATAAATTCACTTAGGCTAATTTAAGTAGTATATAGCCCACTCGGCTATATACTATAAGAGTCCAGAGAAAAATTTAGAATAGTTATTATACAGCAGTCACTTATTCAGTGAGTCGATATTGTCATGGTTGATTCATAAGCTTAGTGTGAATAGAACGGGATTGACTTATTTATTGTTAATTGTCTCTCGCATCTTTTCAATCTCTGCAGTCAATGAGCTACTCTTTTCCTGTTCTGATTGATAGTTAATTGAAAGCTCATCATACTGCTCACTCAATGCAGTGTGCTCAGTACTAAGCAAAGTTCTCTCATGATTTAACGTGTCGTGTTGCTTAATCAGTAGCTGATGATCTGCTTCAATCTTAGCTTGCTTTTGAGTAAGCTGCTCATTAATCCCTGATAACTTATCACGTTCAGCGATTATGGCCTTTAACTCTCCTTTCACTTCTGCTGTAAGATTCGTTATCTCGTTGCGCTCAATAACGACTGTCTTTAGCTCATCCTTAGTTGCTGTCAGTTCTGTTTGCAGACGCGCGATCTCTGCTTTATCGCTATTAGCAGTGGCTTCAAGCGTGGCCACCTTCGATATGTTGGCACTCAGCTCTTTTGATTGCTGATCAAAACTGCTACGCAGGTCACCAAGTTGGGCCTGAACTGCCACTGTTTTAGCTCGTTCAAGTTCTAGCTGGTGCTGAGTATCGCTGAGTGTCTGAGTTAGGATGTCACGTTCAGCAGTCACTTGAGCTGCGGTGATAGCCGTTGCCTCTGCAGTTGCTGTGACCTCATCGAGCTGTTCTAACAAATCAGCCTGCTCACCTTCTAAGGTCTTAACCGCCTCTTGCGCCTCGTCTGTCTCAGCTTGCGCCTTGGCCTTAATGCTCTCTAAGGCCTCACGATCTTTAACCAAGCGATCATTGGCGATATCAACCGCCGTCTGCCACACATCCGCACCAAGCGTCTGTAAGCGCTCAGTAATACCACTGGGCAGCTCAACCTGTCTTAGCTGCTCTTCTTGTTGGTTATCCTGACGCCAAGACTTCATGGCTTCACCGATGGTCGTGAATGATCCACCACCCAGCGCCTTACGCACTTCGGCTAAAGTAGGTTTGATACCTTGTTCGTGCAGTTGATCAGCAATAGAATGAATTTGCTGTGTAGTAATGGCCATAATTATTGTCCTTAATTTTGTATGAGTAAATATGTAGCGTTTGTAGTATGTTGTATATAGTATAATACAATATACAATTTACTACAATATAAGGCTTAAAAAAACCTCAAGTAATCTTGAGGTCACAATCATTAGATTAGGGCTAACGATCAGTTAAGTACTCTTCTAGCGCATTACTATCATTTATTAATGATTAGCGCCTGTTTGCTTGGTTTTATCCTTAAATTTGGCAATGATACTGGCCTCAGTAAAGAACGCTTATGGTTTAATACTGCCACGGCTAACACCTGACCAGTCGGTGACTTCTGGAATGTCTGATAGATCAATGTCGTCATCATTAAGCGTTGCTAAATGCTCTAAATCTACTTGTTGCTTGGCCGTTAGTGGTGGTAGCTCGTCTATTTGATAGCTAACTTTGTTCACACTGGCTCCCTTTAATTTTTTTGACACGTCTAGCTGAGATAGATAATGCGTATAACCTCACCATTATCTATTTCTGTTTGCGTATGGGCTACCAATAGGACGGCGGTACCGTCTACTGTACCCAGCGCTTGCCACTGCTTTTCATCATTTTCATACCTGTCTTGCTGACGCAGGTATAAAAGGTCTAGAAAAACTCGGGCGGCTGCCTCAAATAATAAACGGTGCTTACGCTGATTGGTGTTTTTTTGTTCATCCCATTCAAATCTAATGCTTATCTGTTCTCTCTGTCAGTATGCTCTTTATAGATTAGCAATTCATCTTGACTGACAGCTGATACTTTCTGGTATTCAAAAGATAGCGGTACTTGATTGGTTTGCGCCACTTGGGTCAAGAACAATTTAATCGCTTGAGACGGCGTTAGACCATAGCTTTCAAACACGGCAAAAGCATTTTCTTTTAGCTCTTGATCGAGCCTGATATTATAATTAGTTGTCGTCATGGCATTACAAATGGCTTATCTGTGTACATATAATATAAACCATTTGTATAGACAGTACCAGATTAATCACTCTTTTTTCTTTGCTATGATTTTTGCTTAGGGAACGTATAACCTACCGCCAGCAAATGCTTTTTATGGGTCTTTAAAAAAGCTTCATCTCTTAATTGAGTGTGTAACCAGCTGATCACTTCTTGGGTACTTTTTCCTGAAGGCGCATAGCTACCAAATGGGGCATAGTTAGCCAATAGAGGCGCAAAACGGTCGATCTGTTTGACGGTTAAGGATGGTATATCTCTATTCTCATTATTCTGATTTAAGTCCTCCAGACTTTTTTTCTTGGTGGGCTTAGCTTTGACATTAAATTTTAGTCCTGTGACGGTACGACCACGTTTAACGTTTTCATAGGTGATTTTAATATCTGACTTTTCTGTTATTTCTTCAACGCTTGGGTTGATGACTCGACTTTTTAGGTTGTTAATACGTTCGTAAGATTTAGAAAGAGCTAGCTCCTCTCTAATTTCTTCAAGTGACATTGTCCACGAGCTCATTGCCTCATGTTTTTTGGCCAGATGGTATATATCTATTGAATATTCACCCTTCAGTTTAAGTACATCTTCTTTTTTATATTTAGTGAATGGATTATTTTCATCAAAAACCTTCAACATCAGTAGCACTTCATCTGTAAAACATAGAGACACATAGCCATCTTCATATATTGATCTGATGACCCACTGTACATTGACACGGCTACCGCGTTCATTTCTATAGCTAAAAAATCGCCTCATCATCGTTTCACTAGCATCTTTTAATTGAGTATAAGCAGAATCCACTTGAATGTTGCAAGCCTCTGCAAATGCTTTCGCGGTTATCTCTATAGTGTCTTTTTCAGTGGCATCTATCAAACGCACTACTGAACTAGCAAGCAACAGCAACCGTTTTTCATCAAGTGTCATTTCATAAAACGCTTGTAGAATACGATTTTGCATAACAACCCAATTTGCAGGGTATTTCTTCTCATATAAACCAACTTGGTTAGTCATATCTACGCCTTAATGCTCAAATCTATCTAATTGTAGCATAATACCTGCTGATTGTAGCTTTTAACCTAGCTGATTGTAGCATTAACCTAGCTGATTGTAGCATTAACCTAGCTGATTGTAGCTTTATAGATCTTGAAGCCCTTAATTGGTAAGGTCTGAGAGCGTCCTAAAAGTCTTTAAAAGTCTTTAAAAGTAAAAAATATGTTTTTATATTAAATAATAGGAAAAAAGCTCAAGAACTGACGGATTTGAGATGATAATATGAGCGACCAATCACTTATAAAACTTATCAGTAGCTCAGAATGCAATTGTCCATTTACTTGATGTTAATCCTCGTTCACATAGTTCGGATCAAGCTTGGATCTTTGAAAATCTTCAAAAGCATGGTCAAAGATATTTTGAATATCTTCGTCTGTCATTCTGGACAACCCTGTTTTCACATTCTCAATATCAGTCTCATTTTTTGTAGATAGTTTGTCTTCATTTTCAGTAGCCATTATCGACACATCTGTAAACACTTATCAAACCGTTGCTAAAAAGCCTAGAAACCACTCTTATATACGTTTTACGCTCTGTCCGATACGATGGTAGCTAAAGCTATTCTAAAACGCTTAAAACAGCCGATAACCGTCTCCTAACCTTTCGCTAATTAGTAGACGATCCAGCTGTACCTTCAATTAGGCGATTTCGAGTAGCTACTGTGATGATGAATAAATATCAAGCAATGAACCGTGGTCACTGTCCTGACTGTTTTTAGGTGGTGTAAAGCTGCTTGGTACCACCTCAGCTTTACTTTGTATTTTATTGGCAATTGCTTTCAAAAACTCACGGTGCTTTTTTAAACGAACGTAATTTTCATTATCGTGTGCGTCTAAAAATATAGCTTGTAACTCATGATTGTCATCATCGTCTAATGCGTTGGCCAACCATTCCCCCAACACCTGATGTGCCTCAAGTCTGTCCTGATTGATTTCTTTTTTAAGAGCCTGTAACTGCTTTATCTTATCTGCGAATAGATCATCTGATATTACTGACATTATCTCATCCTTTTTTTAGCCAACTATGATAGAGTTGATCCTAGCAGTACATACATAGGTATGCAAGGTAGTAAAATACACAAGACCACATCGTTTCGTGGGCGCAGTAGTATTTTAACCCTCTGTTAAGAGCGAACTTAGGAGTTTATGTAAAAAAGACCCACAAGGGGTACTGTTTTTTTACATAAACTCCGTCGTTCGGCAGGGGGCGAACCCCCTACAACCCCCAAAAAATCATCTCTCAATATTGGGTTTTTTTGCTATGAATAATAAAGGGTTTCACCTGTCGGTTAGCGCCGTTAGTAAGGCGAAAAATCATAGCGTGGTGGCAAAGTCGGCTTATAATTCTGGCTCAAAACTGGTTGATGAGCAGTCAGGAGTCGTCCACGATTACACCAGTAAAGCTAAAGACAAAATCTTAAATTTAGTGGACAGTGATGGTACTAAATACACGCAAGTTATTGAGAAAAATGTGATACATACGGCGTTGATAACGCCAACTCTTGCTGGGGATCTAGCAGTGACACGTGAGGGTTTTTGGAATGATATCGAACGCATTGAGACTCGTAAAAACGCGCAATTGGGTACTGAGATTGACGTGATGTTTCCTGATGGGATCACCGCGGATCAGCGTATAGTTCTGGCCGAGCGCTACGCTCAAACCTTATCTGATCGCTATAACGTGCTTGTCGATGTGGCCATTCATCGGCCCCACAGTCACGAGAAACATGTGGGGGAGGTTGAAGTGGTTGAGCTGACCAGTCGTAACTTTCATGCCCATATTTTACTCTCAAGCCGTGAGATAGTAGCGGATGTTGAGGGTTATGCTTTATCAGCACGCAAGAATTGGTTGCAGTGGTCAACGGAGGAGCGGTTATCTAAGGGGTTAAACGGACGCGGCGATGAGCTTAAATATCAACGCACCCTTTGGGCGGATATGGCCAATGAGCTACTGCCTAAGAATAAAACCATTAGTGAGAAGTCCTACCGTGAGCTGGGCATCAATCGTTTGCCAAAAATGAAACTGGGCAAGTCACTATATAAGGATATTCTCAAAGGCAATCGTTCAGTGATTCATGAGTACAACGAGACGATTGATGAGATCAATGCTTACATTGAAAAAAATGGTCTGGTAATTGAGTATGACGACAAGGGCCGTATCGACCTAGAAAGCAATGAACAAGAGGTTAACGGCGTCACAATACATTATAAAAAGCGTAAACCCTTTGCGCGAATTGAGCTCAGTAATATTCGCTTTGTAGATCCTGCCGCTGAACTTGAACCCGCTATCCCTAAAAGTAACAGTCAGACGCATAGTGATGCGGCCAATGATCACGTACTTGATGAGCTTTTAGCAATTTCAGCCGACTTTGTGAGTCAAAAAAAGATGGTACGCAGCGCCTTATTTTCAACCATTGATGCGCTGCATGAAGAGTTAGCGCACCAGTCTAAACAGATTATTACCATTGATAAAAACATTAAGAGTACCCAGCGGTTCACCGAGGAGGTGGGACAGGATTTTAGTGACCCCCGCCAAAAAATGATTGAGCTTGCCAGGCAGATAAGCACAAAAGAGCAAAGTGAGGCACTAAAGGCGGCTTTAGCGTTGGTTGAGGAGTTTAGACAAGATGATACCCTACAAACAGGCCGCGCTGTTAGCCGTCTTGAAGAGCAGCTGTCACAGATTGATAAAACGGTGCTGAACAATAAAACGGTTTTAAAAAAGCTGATCCCGCTTAATAATGAAGTCATTGCTGACTACAAAGGGTTGAAGGCCACGCTAAAACCCTTTGCCGCAAAGCTGAATAAACTGGCGACTGGCTTTAAAGCTCTTGATGAGATTGATATTGAAAAATCCGACTTATCCTTACAGTGGGATCAAGCGTTTGCGGATCTACAAGAGATAGATATCACCAATAACATGGATACTTATCATAAGTTTGCCGCATTTGCAGATCTGGATGTTAAGCGCTTTAAATATCTTCAAAAAGAACGTAAGGCGCTCAGTACGTTAAAAGCGGTAGAGATAGACGCGGATGCTGACACTCGTTTGACGGCCTTGGCTGCCGATATTAAAGCGTTTAAGACTGCCAATGATAACGACATCAAACAGTTAAAGCAGCAAATTAATACCAGTCAGAAAACCTATCAGCGCCTATCGCCGTTTTATGAGCAGCGTATCGATTTGCTTGATCAAAGTGAGGCAGTAATCGTGCAAGATAGTGATTTATACGATGAAATTACTCAAACCAAGACCACTCAACTAAATGCAGATCGGCTTGAGGACTGGCGCAACCGTACGATGGCTCTGCATCAGCGCCTCATTAACGATCATGAACAGGCACTGCTTAAGGAAGAAGCTGAGCGCGCACGAGAGGAGGCTTTGATCAGGCGGCGAGAAACCTTAAAACAGAGGCGGCAGCAGGCATCTCTTAAGCGTCAGCGAATCAATGAGACCAAAGCATATCGAGATCGATTTGACAATTTAGTGGTACGGGTGCGTAACCGCGTTAATACCCTTGATTTTAAGGCCGTTGATGCACCGATCGAAGTGATCAACGCGGCTGAGGCGGTTACCGCACAAGCATTTATATTCACTACTCTAAAACACACTGACAGCTTTACGACACTACAAAAAAGTTTACGAGACACCGATGCCAAAAAAATTGCAACGCAGGTGCAGAAGGCAGCAACATCGCTGTGGCAACAGCTTGAGCGCTTGCCTGACAATCAAGATAAGGTCGAGGTATTAACCCAGATCAATGAGCGCTTTGAGCACGTTCCTGCTATCACCATAGATGCGGCAACGCTCACACAAACTGTGACAGATCACCTGCAAAAAACGAAGAACGCCATCCAAGCGCATGAACAAGCACAAACACGCCGCTACTCCTCACCACACCCATTTTAGGCGGCATTATAATAATGAGTACCCCATGAATAAAGACAATAGCAATGAGCAAGACATACACGATCAACTTGTTAACCTAGTGACTTCATTGACTCCGGTCATTGGGGCCTTGCGTGAGCTGATTAAGCGAGCCGATGATGCGGTAGCGAGGCGGCTTGAGCGTTCGCTTAGCGGTATTGATAGCAAGGTGAATGAGGTGTCTTCTGCCATTGAAGAATTAGGTAGTAGCGCAAGCACGACTTCGCAGGCATTGAGCCAGTATCAAGAACTCGTGTTAAAGCAGCTTCAAGCAGCAGTGACGGCTTTCACTGACAATGAGATGCCGCGTCGTTATGATGACAAAATAGCGGGCATCATCACCGATATGAAACAGCAGATTGATACGGCTGTAGAGTCGGTCGTCACTGCTAAAAACGATAGCATAGAGGTACAAATCAGTACCATGCAAGGAGTTGCTGATAAACTTAGCGCAAGCGCGGACAATCTAGCCCTATTCACCAATCAGTACCAAGCTGGTCATAAGCAGATTATTGAAGATATTGAGACCTTTGAGACCACCACCAAAACGCGGATTGAGCAGGTCGAGGGTAGAGCTAGTAAAGACTTGGACAAAATTCATAAGTCCATTGAGACTATGAGTATTAAAAGGATTGCAGCCGCTGTCGCAGCGGGTACGATGGCTGTGATAATAAGTTTGGTGGCTCTGGTATTTTGGTATGTGCCAAGCTTTGATGAGATTGCAGAAATGAGACAGCAGCAAGCAGAGCTACAGCGCGGCATCGATGAGCTTGAAACGGGTTGGAAACAGGCCTTTAATAATGCTCAAAGTGCGCAGTTTATTTTGGCTTGTGATGTTAATAAAGAGCAGCCTGATGCAATCAGCTGGTGCGTTAGAGCAGACAGTAAGAGTGTTTTGAGAGATGAGAGAGGCTTTGTTTATTATAAAATAGCTGGGGTGCCGCGTGCAAAGCCGACTGAGTAAAGGCATATGGTAATAGTGAGCTATATTGCCCAAAAGTGCGTCTTCTGAAACATATAAGACTGAAAAAAGGCTTGTTTGATTGTCGTTATCTTTGTCTATATTAAAAAGCCAGATAATGACACTTTATCTGGCTTTAAGGGTTATTGTTTCTTGTTGAACAAGATATCTGTGAATATCAGCTAAAACGATTATGCTGCTTGGTCAGTATGAGCTGTGACCAACTCTATAAAAGCAGTTTCAAGGATACTTAACGCATAATCATCAATCATAAGACCGTCATCTAGCTGTCGTTGTACCCAGACATACACCGCTTCATCATTATAAAGAATGGCGTCAACACCCAGTAATGATGCCAGCTGTATGCCTTGCTGTATTTGTAAGCTTGATAACAGCTCAGAAGCTAAGGCTTTAGTCTGTTCACTAAACCATGTGCAGCTATTGAGCCGAGATAGATTGTTATTCATTGGTATTCTCCTATAGACCATTATTTAAATATAATAAATAAAATGACTTACTGCAGGTCAAATTATACCTATATTCTAATCTATTGCAAGAGAAAATAACCTTCTGTAGGTCTTTTTGTTTGTTTAAAGACAATCACAGCTCATGACAACGTTATTTATGCTAGTGACTCACTGCTGTCTTCATTTATGATTTCGTATAAATCACCAACATTGATTCTAAGATAAGTACATAAAGACTCGATGACATCTAGATCAACGCGGGTGGCTTCTTCATGATACATGCGAGTAATGGTGCCACGATTGATGCCAGTATCTCTTGAGATATCGGCAATTTTAAGGCGTCTTTCACCCATGATGGTCGATAAGTGACACTTCACCATAGTGGTTCCCTCATTCATATTAGTGGTTTTTGATTGGTGAGCGGATTATAACGAATATGAGCGGCTAAAGTATTGCTTTTAGTAGCTCGAATTGATATCTAATAGCGACAATTTATCTAGTAGTAGGCAGTTTATGATACTGTCTTTGATACAGGACGTCCATCATGATGGATATACGCTCGTTAGAAAAGGCGATGCTATTTTTATTATAAGATATTGCTATTAGTAATGATGTGACGTACATTTTTAGTTATACTTATATACTTATATACTTATATACTTATATACTTATATACTTATATACTTATATACTT
>NZ_JADQAH010000050.1:14984-21236 GCF_022129225.1 Psychrobacter sp. Ps7
AATACATACTACAGGGATCTGTATTTATGAAGGTAATTGCGGTATTGAATCAGAAGGGCGGCAGCGGTAAGACTACCATTGCAACGCATTTAGCACGGGGACTACAGCTAAAAGGTCATAGTGTGCTGCTGGTAGATAGCGACCAACAGGGCAGTGCGCGTGACTGGAGAGCAGTTGATGAAGACAATCCGGTACCAGTGATCGGGCTCGACAGACCAACGCTTGATAAAGATTTAAAAAGCGTCTCTGATAAAGATTATGTGGTGATCGATGGGTCACCGCAAGCCACCAGTTTGGCCATTTCAGCTATTAAAGCCGCTGATTTTATATTGATTCCGGTGCAGCCGAGCCCCTACGATATTTGGGCGACCAGCGATTTGGTTGATTTAGTGCAGCAGCGTATTGAGATGATGGATGGCCAACTAAAGGCGGCGTTTGTCGTGTCACGTGCTATTCAAAACACCAATATAGGTAAGGAAGTAGCGACAGCACTACTCGATTATAACCTTCCAGTGTTAGAGACCAGAGTGATGCAGCGTGTTGCTTATCCTAACAGTGCTGCCCTTGGTAAAACAGTATTTGATACCGAATCGCCTAATAGCAATGCGATACAAGAGATAACCGCATTGGTCAGTGAGGTTCAAACATTTTTTGGTGAGGAATAAGTTATGAGTTTATCAGCAGGTCGTCCTAGTAAGAACGTTAAGGATCAGTTAGCGCTATCAGATGTGACGGATAGTTCCAAAAAGACGGTACGAGTGAATTTCAATCTAGATGAAGATAAGCATGTTGCACTCAAACGGTATGCGCTTGAGAGCCGCAAAACGGTTACTGAGCTGTTGACTGAGATGATTGAGGAAAAGTTGGTTGAGCGATAGGTATAAAAAATTCGTTTTTCTATACCTATAAAAAGGATATGTATAAAAAACTCAAAAAATTACACATATCGTCGAACGCTGTGCACCTTACTAGTATCATCAGATGCTTGTTTTCTTAAGCCAGACGCAGAAGCAAGCTGTAAAGAAAATGCCCATGGCAAAACAAGCACTGTTTCCTATATCAGCACCATATAATAGAACCAAAAACGGTTAGCAGTGCTAAGGTATATTGCCCTTAATCAAAGCGTACTCAATAACGATTTAAGTTACACAAAACATAAGGGGCTTCTAGCCCCATCATTATTCCTATCTAAAAGCGAAAGAGGACTCCACCCGACATTAGGGTGGAGGTGAATTTCGCCTAGTGTTTATTATATTTTTATACAAATTAGCTACTGACTGTATGAAATCTAAATAATCTTTAGAATTTATATTCTATCAAACAAAATTAGTTGCGGTAATGAAAATCAACAAAGCGTATAAATTTAGGCTTGAGCCTAATGCAGAGCAACAGATTATTCTAAATAATCTTGTCGGCTCTGCACGTTTTGTTTGGAATCAAATACTAGCGATCTCATTTGAGATGTTTGCTAAAAATGAATTTATTAATGCCACCAACTTGGTTAATAAAATCATGGATCTAAAGAACAATCCTGATTTTGACTTCTTAAGAACCCATGCCAACGCCGTATCTTTACAACAAAAAGTACGTGATCTCGCCTCTGCTTGGTCACGATTTTTCGACCCTAAAGTTCATGCTAGGCTCAAAGAAAATAAAAAGAAGCTCCGAAAACCCAAGTTCTTTAAGCTAAGCGATGGCACAGAGATTCAACTACGACAACTGATGCCAAGATTTAAACGTAAATCCGATGGCTGCGACTCCATGCGCTTGGTTCAGTTTGATAAATATTGCCGTGTTGAGGGTAATCGCGTCAAACTACCTAATGGCGTGGGCTTTGTGAAATTTAGAAAATCGCAAGACATCATCGGCACCATTAAAAACATCACCATCAGCAAGAAATCAGGTCACTGGTACGTGTCGTTTGGCACCGAAACGCAGCTAACTGAAAATCCACGACACCCTGCCACAAGTGCCATCGGCTTGGATATGGGTATCACTAAACTCATTACCACCTCAGATGGTCAGCACATCAAACCCAAAAACAGCTTTAAAGCCAATCAAATTAAACTGGCCGCATTACAGCGCCAATTAAGTAGAAAAGTCTTATTCAGTCAAAACTGGAAAAAGCAGAACCGTAAGATTCAAAAATTACACCATCATATTGCCAATATTCGCCATGACTACTTGCACAAAATCACCACCACAATCAGCAAAAACCACGCCATGATTGCTTGTGAGGACTTAAAAGTAGCCAATATGTCGAAGTCTGCTAGTGGCTCTGCTACTCAGCATGGGCGCAACGTCAAAGCCAAGTCAGGATTGAATAAATCCATTTTGGATCAAGGCTGGGGCATGATGATTGATATGCTTGAGTACAAGCAGCACTGGCAAGGCGGGGTGCTCATTAAAGTAAACCCACGCTACACCAGCCAAACCTGCTCCCAATGTCAGCATATTACCAAAGAGAATAGACAAACTCAGGCTAAATTTGAGTGCGTCAAATGCGGGCATAAAGCAAATGCTGATGTGAATGCAGCTAAAAATATTCTTGCGGCAGGACATGCCGTTTTGTCTGCGGAGGGAGGATGCGGTAAAGGTCGCCCGTTGAAACAGAAAACTTGTGACATTCGTGAGAAAGTCGCCTAAGCGCTAACGCTTTTAGAATCCCCCACTTGAGCTTAGCGAAAGTGGTGGGAGTATGTCAAGAAAGTCTTGCTTTTTTAGCTTAAAGATACTTAATGAATCAACTACTGAGTCACTGTCACATCAAGCGTAACACGGCGGTTAGGCTGTAAGCAGTCGATCTCTTGTTGACGAGGTAGAGCTGTTGAGCATTGCTGCACAGGCTGAGTTTCACCAGCGCCATTAGCTGAGATGCTGTTTGGGTTCACTCCTTGATTCACTAAATAGTTCGCTACGGTACGCGCACGCTGAGTAGACAATCTCATGTTATACGCGTCATCGCCCTTACGATCAGTATGGCCAGTAATAACCACTCTAATATCCCCTGTTTGCTGATACTCCCTCAATTTTTGTGCTAAAGCGTCAAGCTCGTTTCTACCGTTTGGTAGTATGTTTTGAGCACTAGACTTATCAAAGGCAAATAAAGCATCAGCCCCTAAAGTAATACGCTCTGGTGCTGGCTGTACTGTTATAACAGGAGGAGATACGGTCGTCCCTTGGTTAGGGGGACAGCCAGCTGGCATCCAATAGAACTCTTGACCTTTATAATCTTTATCGAAGATGACTTTATATTGACAGATTTTTACTGACTCATCTGGCATATAAAACTTCATAATATAGTCCCACTCGCGCGCATACTGACCTTCTTTAAAATGAGGGCGACCAAGCAATTGATAAACGTCATCTTTATCAACACCAGGTCTCATTTTCGATAGGTTCTCGCTGTTAGGGAACTGACCTTGATCTTGCCAAGCAGCATCGAGCTCTGGAAAGACGATGTTTTGCATATCAACGCGACCGTCATCAGTAATGCCATTACTAAGGCTTTTCGTACCTAGACAGCCTGTCATCGCTAATGTAACTAAGCTTAGAGCACCTAGACTGGCAATTTTATTTATATAGTGGGTTTTCATATGGCTTCCTTTTTATATTCAATCAAATTATTAGGGTGGGTCTTCACCTTGTACTCTTACAAGATGAAGACGTTTAGCAGATAGCTAATACTGTTCTTAGAAATGGAAGCCTGCGCCGATTGCGCCGCCAGCATTACCTTGAGTATCTGCTGTACCAGTGATTTTCATGACCCAACGACCATTGTCAGAGACTTTTGAGAGTCCTACTGCTACCGCTCCTTCGCCATTGTAGGTTGCAATACCACCACCGATTAGTGATTTACCTGGAATGAATGATTGCGGTATTGAAGACATGGCCATCGCTGCTGAAATACCCGCGTTAGCATCATCTTCTACATCATCAATCTTATTGCTAAGATTGTAGCCAAAGTCTTTAAGCTGATTGACGTTCACAGCATCCGTACCATTGACACCAGGTCCAACATTAGTGATTGCTGTATTGGCCGCGTCGATACGCTCTGCGGTAATACTTGGGCCTGTGGCTTTGCCATCGCTATCAGTGAAGCTAACGCCAGCTTGATTGACGATTGTGCTGCCTGTACCTGCTGCTCCAGTGATTGTCATACCATTAGCACCATAGTCAGTGGTGTTGGTACCATTAGTGACGTTGGTGCCTGAACCGGTAACAGTAGTGACGTTAGTGACAGTAGTTTCTGAATCAGGAACTGTAGTGACAGTAGTTATGGTATTGCCTGCTGCGGTGCTGTTATTCGTATTACCATCGCTATTAGTGATAGTCGTACCAGTCGCCGTTAGGGCAGTTTCGTTACCATCATCGTCGGTAGCAGTGACGCTATCGACAACTAAGTCAGGATCAGTGGCCACTTCATAGTTGGTTGAACCCGCGGCATTAACGGTTTCAGTAACTACGATGTTGCTACCTTCGCTGACGGTGTTTTTACCAGCTGCCGCAGCATCGCCAACGGCCATAATGGCGTCGTTGATGTTGTCTTTACCAGTACCACCGATGTCATTATTGGTAAAAGCACCTGTTGTAGGATCATAGACCGTATCACCACCGATAATACCAGCGACACCTGTACCTTGTTCGAACAGCTGACTGCCATTGATGACATCACTACTATCTGCAGCTACTTGACCATCAGCAGCGCCAGTTAATACGCGATCACCATCTGTACCAGAGAAGTCAACACTAGTACCACCTGTCTGACCACCTACAGTAATAGCACCATTATCAGGGTCTTGACGGACGATACCTGCAGTACCGTTAGTTATATTTTCGATAGCGGTAGTGTTCTTATTGATGTTGGTGGTGTTATTAGTAATGTTGGTGGTGTTGTTAGATACATTACTATTAGTGGCTTGAAGCTGACCAAAGTTTACAGCGTCATCTGGAGCGTCACCAGCTGCAACTTTAGTGATCTTGTTGCCGCCATTATTCAGGCCTTTGTTAGTCAAGATAACTGGTTGACCATTATTAGGGCCGTTGAAGAAGACTAGACCATTATCATTAAGTAACGTATCACCGGTTCTGATTTCACCAGCTTTGATGTTAACGCCACCAATCTCAGCACTATCAAGACCGACTAAGTCTTTGTTCAGTTTAACTTGAACGCCTTCAGTAGTAGTTTCAGTAGTTAGGTTAGTATCACCAGTTACTGAAATAGTGTCGCCTAGCTGGAAGTTGTTGGCAGTAGTACCGTTACCAAAGTTAATACCGTCATTAACCTTGCCGTTAGTGGCTTGAAGCTGACCAAAGTTTACAGCGTCATCTGGAGCGTCACCAGCTGCAACTTTAGTGATCTTGTTGCCGCCATTATTCAGGCCTTTGTTAGTCAAGATAACTGGTTGACCATTATTAGGGCCGTTGAAGAAGACTAGACCATTATCATTAAGTAACGTATCACCGGTTCTGATTTCACCAGCTTTGATGTTAACGCCACCAATCTCAGCACTATCAAGACCGACTAAGTCTTTGTTCAGTTTAACTTGAACGCCTTCAGTAGTAGTTTCAGTAGTTAGGTTAGTATCACCAGTTACTGAAATAGTGTCGCCTAGCTGGAAGTTGTTGGCAGTAGTACCGTTACCAAAGTTAATACCGTCATTAACTGTACCGCTCAAGTCACTAATCGCGCTGTTAGTAGCAAATAATTGGCTCCCGTTGATTGCATCAGTACTAGTACCGCTGATACGTCCAGCAGCAACGTTAGTAATGGTGCGTTCATTGCCCAGACTACCCACACTGACTGTTCCGCGCGGTGCAATACCTGCGAAATCATATTTTGTGCCATTGAGAGTAACACTTGCTGTCCCAATCGCCGCCTCAGTGATGGCCGACTCACCTAAAGCCACTGAACTTTTATGCTCCGCTTTAGCATTACGCCCTAACGCTGTACTGCCAGGTGCAGTGGCATAGGCATCCTTACCTAAAGCAGTGCTGTACTGGCCTTGTGCACGAGAATTGGTACCAGTAGCAGTTGCACCGTACTGATCCGCTCTTGCACCGAAACCCACTGCCGTGGCTGAGTCTGCAAATGCTTGTGATGCAGCGCCTAATGCGGTTGATTCAGAGTTAGTTGCAGAAGCACCAGTACCCATGGCAACAGAATTATCACCTGTTGCTTGTGCAGTTTGACCAACAGCAGTGCTGTACTGGCCTTGTGCACGAGAATTGGTACCAGTAGCAGTTGCACCG
>NZ_JADQAH010000050.1:21336-22500 GCF_022129225.1 Psychrobacter sp. Ps7
ATGCAGCGCCTAATGCGGTTGATTCAGAGTTAGTTGCAGAAGCACCAGTACCCATACTAATGCTTGAGGTGCCAGTAGCAGCAGCATTCTTACCGATAGCTATTGCATCAGTACCCGTCGCACCTAGATTGTCTTCGTTAGTGCCTAAAGTTGATTTGACACTGAAGTATTTTACTTTATTGTCGGCTATCGCTGTGTTCAAGTCACTTGCATTCACCGCATTTAAAGCATTGGATGATAAAGTAATATCACCTGCACTGTATAATTGAGTAATTTGAGTATTTTTAGCATCAATACCAGTATTAGAAATTTTAACCCCGCCAAAATCAGCACTTTTTAGTCCTGTAAGGGTTTTAGATAATTTAATGGTTAACGTTTTAACGCCAAAAACATTAGCAGGACTACTGTCACTAATGACACCAATATTGTCATCACTTAAATCAGTAGCATCACTCACACCACCTTTTACATTTAAAGTTCCTAGTGCATTAATATTAGGACCGATATCTCCTTGATAATTGACAGCAGCTATTGATTGAACACTAACTCCAGTCAATGCTATTCCCGCACATAAAGAACTTAAGCGCAGCAACTTTGCGCCTCCTACTACTGAACTTGTTGGACTTGCTTTAGAGGTAACTGCACCGCTAGATGACTTACCACGGGCTTTAGCATACTCTGCAACTGCCATAAAACAGTTCAAAGACGCATTCCAGATAACTTTATAGTTGCGATTCATAGTGTCTTCCTTAAACGTTAAGTGTTTGATACTCAAAAATAAAACCTTTATCTATTAGCCTTCAACTGTTCGCTATATGAGCTAGGCTTTATGTAAGACTCTGCTAACCAAACCTACTTACCACTCAAAAGTGGTAAATAAATATAAGATAAAGAATTAACGACAATCCATTATGTAAAAACCCTAAAATATGTTACTGAACTGTTCATAAAAGTTGTTACAACGTTAATGTCAATAATTGAATTTATACCCTATGTTGCATCATATAATAGATATTGTTACTTAATCAACTCTAATATGAACCGCCCCGACTATATCGGAGGCAATTTTTTCGAATCAGAATATATGATTAAAATCTATAAGATTAATCATTAGACCTCTTGCAAAAGTAGCAAAGGATTTTACAATAACTCATACATTCGCAA
>NZ_JADQAH010000051.1:0-21766 GCF_022129225.1 Psychrobacter sp. Ps7
ATTGTCGTATTCTCTCAGAATGTTGAGTCTCCGACAATCCCGGGGCGGTTCAATAGTGAACAAAGAGTCATGCTTGAGCCTATGTTGTATTTCATCACATGCTGAATTTGTATAAGTAATAACTGCTACTTTTTGACCTCTTATTAACATTTCATCTTTTTTAATCTTTTTAATTTGTTGCAATAAGTTGACCAGTGTTCGAGTTTTACCAGAACCTGCGCCAGCAAATAACAAGAAACTATTTTTAGACTCAATGTATTCATAAATCTGGTTGTCAACGCCAGTTAATTCAAAGTTCATTGAGTCCTCCAGTAGGTATATTAGCCAACTCATTAGCCAACCAATTTAATCCTTCATCAATATAATTAGGTACATTTAAATCTTCTATTTTTATTTCATACAATATATCTAAAGCCATAATTGCTTTTCTACCTTCAAGAGCTTCGAACATTGCTTCGCAGGCTTTATCAAGTGTATCCTCATGAGTAGCTTCACACATCTTATTGAGCATGCCAATGAAATCTTCTGTCTTAGATTTGAATAGGTTAAAGTTTGATAAAACTAGTGCGTCTTCAAAGGTGT
Source organism: Psychrobacter sp. Ps7 (assembly GCF_022129225.1). Taxonomy (NCBI): domain Bacteria; kingdom Pseudomonadati; phylum Pseudomonadota; class Gammaproteobacteria; order Moraxellales; family Moraxellaceae; genus Psychrobacter; species Psychrobacter sp. Ps7. The sequence continues at coordinate 583 of NZ_JADQAH010000051.1, forward strand.
AGGGAATGGCCTTTTGTAATGAGTTTTCTTCAAACTCAACATCAATTTCTATTTGATAGGCGATTCTTGATTTTCCAATAACTTTATCTTCTTTATCTAAATCTAAAACATTATCTAGATTTCGATCAGCCAATTCTAGCCAGTGTATTAACTCGTCACAGTTTGATGTATATCCCTGTCCTCTCAAAGGTCTTTTTTTCTTTTTACCTTCTTTAGAATCTAAGTCAGTAATTACTAAAGTTGGTAAACCTAAGGCATCAATCAGTGGTCTGAATTTATGAGCATATGCACCACCAACTTCTAAAATAGAAAGGTATTTTGACGTTAACTCAGGGTATTTCTCAATAATGAAATGGGGTATGAGCATCCTTTCCGCCGAGCCCTCAACCATTATTATTGCATCTGCAAAAAATAAGTCACAATGCATGACTCTAAGATAACGTGAAACGAATTTTTTAGTCTTTTTAGCGTCTTGGTCTCCCTCTGAAAATACTTTTGATAAACCAATAGTTTCTGAACAAGGATAGTTGTCATTAGTCTTTTTTCTTTTAAAGTATGTTAGGGTGTCAAAACCTGATTCGTGAGCAATATAGCTAGAATGGGTACTAATTATTAAATGCGTAGTAAAGCTGTCTGGTGCACCACTATTTAAAATTGTGTACGAATTCCTAATAAATATTTGCTGAGCCTGCGAATGTAAGTGTGCTTCTGGTTCTTCTATCAAAACTAAATGTATAGGTTCAACGATATTATTTTCATTTATTGGATCTTTAGCTTTGTTCTTTTTCAACCATTCGTCTCTAAACTTTAGTAATTGAAAGAATATAAAGATGAGATTTCTATACCCCAGTCCATTGTGTCTTTCTGGCAACTCATGACCTGTCTGCAAAGCGTTTTGGGTACTAAACAGTAGAGTAGTATTCTGTTTAAGAATTGATGATGTATCTATTTCGCTTTTTAGAGTAATGCTAGGATCGCCATGACTACTTGGATAGCCTAACTTGCTCAGCTCCGTCATCAAATCTGCAAAGTCTTCATTAAGTTGAGTACTGAATTTGCATTGAAGTTCTTCTACCTGTCTTAGAGCTGTTATGTCATCAGGAGTCGGAGAAGTTTTAGGATTTATATGCTTATCGTAGTAAGAGCCTAAATGTTGCGATAAACTTGTCGCGGTTGAGCTTTGATCATCAGAATCATCGAAGCCTCTTTGAGCCGGTACAATACTAACTTTAAATATTCCATTAAAAGGATATTTAGATAGTTTTTTGAAGTTTCCGGTTGCTGTATTTGAGTCCAAAAGATATGCTTGAATACCAAAAAAAGTATTTAAGTTATTACCAATTTTGAGGAATCCCCACAGATTCCTAGGAAAAAGTAAGTCGTCAGCATCAGTTAATAAGGAGTTGATAGAGTCAACGTATTCATTAAACTTCTGTTTCAATATATCAACGTCGTTAGGTTCAAAAATTAATCTTATTGAAATCTCTTCATTATTCCAGCTCAATGACGGTATTATATGTTTGATTTTGGGTAGATCACTATCTTGAATGTCGTCCAAAGATATCTCTAATGTTGGACAGAAATTTTGAATTTCATCTATAGACCAAGCAACAGAAAAATTATCTATAAGATTGATTTTATTTAAGGGAAAGTCAGTAACTTTAAACCTTTTTTCATTATTACCCAAAAAGGCCATTAGACAATACATGGCTGATGTTTTACCGCTGTTGTTGGCTCCAACGAACAGAGTAGTCTTATCAAAAATTGATATAGTACAGTCTTCCAATTTCCGAAAGTTTTTGATGTTTATTTTACTTATTTGCATTTTTTAAGCTTCCTTTCCATAGATAAGCATTTTGATGTTACTAATTCTAACTTCCTTATTATCTGCAAGGATCATACAAAAAAATCTTCTTATACAACTATAACTATATTTAAAAAAATGGCCTATTTCCATCCAACTATTCATCCTCTAAACGCTTTTTAGCCTCAGCTATCAACTCATGAATCTTGGCACTTTCCTTTAGCACACAAGCATCATAGGCGGAGAGTGGCTCAGACACATGCTCTTTTTCCTGATCTTGTTTGGCTTTTTCTTCCAAATACTTTTCAAGTTTATCGGCTTCAGAATTGCCCATAGTTTATCCTCGTATAATTTTTACCATAAAAAAACGGCACTGAAATCAGTACCGTTTTATCAGCCGTGATAATGTAAACCCTAACCACGACTCCTCAAATACTGATGCACCACGTGATCAATCCCAGCTTAAAATCACTTTACCGCATTGCCCACTTTCCATGATATCAAAACCTTCTTGAAAGTCATCAATGTGCATGCGATGGGTAACGATAGGCGACAGATCAATACCGCTGATCAGCATTTGCTCCATCTGATACCACGTCTCCCACATCTCACGCCCATAAATACCTTTTAGGGTTAACGCCTTAAAAATAATCTTGCTCCAATCCACCGTGGTGGTGTTAGGCAGAATGCCCAAGAGCGAGATTTTAGAGCCGTTATACATATTACTAATCATCGAATCAAAGGCCTGAGGCGAGCCTGACATCTCAAGCCCGATATCAAAGCCGTGCATTTTTAACTCAGCAATGGCACTTTCGATGGTTTCACCTTTGGCTGGGTTTATGGTCATCGTCGCGCCCATTTTTTTGGCAAGCGCTAGGCGATAATCACTAATATCACTGACCACAATATTACGCGCCCCTGCGAATCGGCAAATTGCTGTCGCCATCGAACCAATCAGTCCCGCACCCGTAATCAGTACATCTTCACCAAGGACAGGAAATGAAAGGGCAGTATGCGTGGCATTGCCAAAAGGGTCCATAATGGCTGCCATCTCATCGCTGATACGCTCATCGAGTTTGATGACATTATCGGCAGGTATCACCAAATATTCGGCAAACGCGCCATCGCGGTCGACGCCCACGCCGATGGTGTTTTCGCACACATGCAGCTTGCCACGACGGCAGTTACGGCAATGCCCGCAAGCGATATGCCCTTCGCCTGTGACTCGATCACCCACTTCAAAGTGCTTCACACCATCGCCTATTTCGCTAATGATACCGACGTATTCGTGTCCGATGATCATCGGTGTCTTGATGGTTCTTTCTGACCACTCATCCCACTTATAAATGTGCAAATCTGTCCCGCAAATGGCGGTTTTTTTAATTTTAATTTTAACGTCATTGATGCCAACCGTAGGTTCTGGCATGTCTTGCATCCAGATGCCTTTTTTGGCATGGGCTTTAACCAGTGCTTTCATACTTTTCTCTTATTTAACGGTGTTGTACTTAATGGTTGAATCTAGCGAGTGAATACTGAACAAATACCGAACGACGCTTAATCAATCACTTTCATTTGCTTGGCGACTTTAATAAAGGCGGTGATACACTTGTCCAGCTGCTCGCGAGTATGGGCAGCAGAGAGTTGGACACGAATGCGAGCCTCGTTTTTGGGCACGACAGGGTAGAAGAAGCCAATCACATAAATGCCTTCTTCAAGCAGTGCATCTGCCATTTGCTGCGAGACATTGGCGTCATAAAGCATGACCGCACAAATTGCCGATGCGGTGGGCTTGATATCGAAGCCCGCATCTTGCATTTTCTTCACAAAATAGGCGGTATTTTCATGCAATTGATCTTGTAGGGTATTGTCTTGTGACAGCATCTCAAACGCTTTTACCCCAGCCGCTGCCACCATAGGAGGGATAGAGTTTGAAAACAGATACGGGCGTGAGCGCTGACGCAACATCTCAACGATTTCTTTTTTGCCCGTGGTAAAGCCGCCAATAGCACCGCCAAATGCCTTGCCTAAGGTACCAGTGATCAGCTCAATATCACCACGTAGATTGAACAATTCAGTCACGCCACCACCAGTGTGACCGACCACGCCTGCTGAATGCGACTCATCAATCATCACCATGGCATCATATTTTTGTGCCAATGCATAAATCTCATCCATTGGTGCTACGTTACCATCCATCGAAAACACACCATCGGTCACAATTAAACGAAAACGCTGAGCTTGTGCCGCTTGTAATTGCGTCTCCAAATCCTGCATATCTGCATTGGCATAGCGATAACGCGCGGCTTTACACAGGCGCACACCGTCGATGATTGAGGCATGATTTAATGAATCAGAAATAATGGCGTCCTCAGCGGTCAGCAGTGGCTCAAAGGCACCGCCATTCGCATCGAAACAGGCCGCATAAAGAATCGTGTCTTCGGTATTAAAAAACTTAGAAATCGCCGCTTCTAATTGCTTATGCAAATCTTGCGTACCGCAAATAAAGCGCACCGATGACATGCCATAACCTGAGTTTTCGATGGCTTCGATAGCTGCCTTTTTAATCTCAGGGTGATCAGACAATCCAAGATAATTATTGGCACAGAAGTTAAGCACTTCACGGCCATCAGTGATCTTAATGAGCGCATCTTGTGGAGATGTAATCACGCGCTCGTTTTTATACAGTCCTGCCGCGCGTATATCACTGATTTCTTGTTGTAGGTGTTTCTGAAAGTCTTGATACATAAAGATTCCTTTTTTAATATTATTGGCGTTTTTATTGATAATGCAGATATTAGGACTGCTGATAGAACCAAACTGTAGTCATTTTAAAATAAAATTGATACGCCAATATTGCCGTGCTACTGGTATAAATTTTACTTGCTTGCTGTGTCTACGCTGACAGAGGCTGCATAAAATATATCCCATCACCACCGCATCGAGTGTAAAGTGAATGGACTATTTGCTCATTAATATGAACTACCCACAAATTGCTAAATACTGACGCACGACATTATCCATGCCTTGCTCCAACGATTCAATCGTAAATGCATGACCAATCGACACTTCAGCGATATCACTAAGTGCGAGCAGATCGGCCAAATTATCCAAATTCAAATCATGACCCGCATTGACGCGGATACCGTTTTGATTGGCTAGATTAATACAGTCGCTAAAGCGTTGCTTGACCTCATCGAACTGGTCGCCGCTCTTACCATTACTGTAGGCGCGCGCCCATTCTTCGGTATACATCTCGATCGTCTGTACATCGCTCTCGATGACCGCTTTGATTTGTTCGATATCAGGGTCGATGAACACCGCACAGCGCGTACCAAAAGCTTTCAGCTCTTTGCTTAATGTTGATAGAAACTCATGATGGGTAATGATATCAAAGCCGTGATCTGAGGTCAGCTGATCGTCACTGTCTGGCACGAGCGTACATTGATGTGGCTTTACTTCACGGATAATCTTTAAGAACTGCTCGTTTGGATTGCCTTCGATATTGAACTCAATCTCTGGATAGTCCTTTAAGAATGCACTGATATCATAGACATCTTGGTATCTGATATGACGCTCATCTGGTCTCGGGTGTACGGTAAAGCCTTTGACACCTAAGTCAATCAGCTTCTTCACAAAGGTCAACAGATTAGGGTAGTCAGTACCGCGCGAGTTACGGATTAAAGCCAATTTATTCAAATTTACGCTAAATAATGTGCTCATAAAATTCCTTGTACAGCTTGTTTATTATTGATGACATGATTAGGGCGTGTCCTCAATTCAATTGAGTATCCTCTAAATGGGCTAAATCTTGCCATACATCGTCAAATAGCTTGTTAATATCCTGATATTATCTACGCTATTCTCCTCGTTTGACGGCAATTTATCTCATTTTTATTACCATTTTTAAAATGAGGACATGCCCTAATAAAAATCGTTGGTATCAGCATACTTCTTATTCAATGCCTTTAAAATAGCATAAGTCTCTAAGTCTACCGTTCCTGTTGGGTTACGGGGTCTAAAGTGCAGTTGAAACGCATAGACGACATCGCGACTGGCTTTGTCCCACTCGTCGCTACTGTTAATCTGATAGCCATAGTCACGAAATTTCTGCTTCAGATCAGGTATTGTGGCCGCTGCAAATGCGTTTGTATCCATAAAAGACAATTTATCAGCGTCATCATACCAAGCGCCGATACCACATTGCTTATACAGCTGCTCCCAAGGAAACTTTGCACCGGGGTCTATCTTACGTGAGGGTGCCATATCAGAATGACCGATGATATTCTTTGGTGAGATGTCATATCTGGCGGTGATATCTTGCACTAGCTCTGCGACCTTTTTAATCTGTAACTCATTAAAGGCGACATAATGGTCATAAGGATGATACGCCAACTTGCCGTCTTTTAGAGCATCTTTATATTCAGGTGCAATCCCTGCATTGACGATTTCGATGCCGATAGAGGTATCGTTCAAGATGGTTCTACCTGCAAACCCGCCATCACCCGCATGCCACGCGCGTTCATTTTCTGGTACGAGATTATAAATTTTATCATCATCATTATCTAACACTAAATAGTGCGCGCTGACCTTGCCCGTGGTCAGTGTTTTGATGGATCGGTCATTGTCTGACACCGTATAGTGCAGGACAATGGTTTTGATGCGTTCGCTTTTGCCAGTGGCTTGGTGGGTTTTACTGTCCACGATGTAGCTCTTGGTGGTTGCGACTGGAGAGGTTGTGGTTACGCAGCCAATCAAGGGCAGTGTTAAGCCAAACGCTAAGAAGATGTTTTTTACCATGAAATGCTCTGTTTGGGAAATGCTAAGATATTAATTGAACATGCATTAATCTATGAATATATAGGTTTACTTAAAAAAATTCATGAACGTTAATTATAGCGATGCTTTGGTTTGGGTCTTCTTGTAGAGAAACATCTAAACCGTTTGCGACTTCGAGACCATATTTATTGTCACTATTGATTAATAGAAACTCTTCACCTGTAGCTGTTCTTTCTAATGAACCAAATTCAGAGATGTTGATTAGTCTGTTACCAAGACCGTATTTTCCATATATCTTGCCTTGGTATTGACTTGGCTTTCTTGTGATATACACCATGATAGAGTTCAATATCATTTGTTCATTGAAAGATAGTCTCATCAACAAATCCGTATCAATAGCATCGATGTTATTACTACTATAGATGTCGAAGCTGTCACTATTATCTCTGATGTGAAAAGTATTCTTATCTAATTTTTTTAAAAGCGCCTTTATATCTTGATGGCTATATTTTGAAATTTCTAAACCAGCAATACTTTTGCCTGGAATGATATCTGCATACCAGTCTATTTCATTGTTATCCATCTTCTTACTCACTTAAAATATCTTTCTAACCTTTAATTTTCTTCCTAAGCACTACTTTCCAACTCTTTTCCAAACACTCAATCGCGAGCCACGGCTCAATCACCTCTGCATCAAACTTCTCTTTAGAATTGGCCAGTTGCCACAGTTTCTCAAGTGTTGCAAACGGATAGGGACGCTCGATTAAATAAACTGGCAAATCGGCATTAATTAGACCATCTGTCACGACTTGGAAATACCAGCCAGAGATACCTTGTTTGCTGACCCATGCCGCGATATTGGGTACTTTGGTAAACTGTCCGATTTGGTCGTTGATTTTGTAGCAAGGGCGTCGTGGTTGGACGATACGCAGTTGTAAATTATCAACATCATCCGTACTAGTAGCCGTATCACCATACTCAAAAACGTCGCCAATACAAACTGTAGATTCGGTCATTTCAGGTAGACCATTCACGGCTTCAGTCGTGAGGTTTTCGCCCAGCGTACCAACGCGGACTTTTAGGCTGAACTCTGCATTGATTTTCTCATAAGTTGCAGGTGCCAGTTGATGCACGGCTTTTAGCGGGCCACCATGATGTTTGCGATCAGCTTGCTCATCAGTGGTCAATCCCATAAAATTGACCGCGACAGGTGTGTTAATTGGCGCTTTATCAATGGCACTCATTTCTTCACGAGTGAATGGCATGGCTTTGCCAGCGCGGACGCAGGTTAGATTGGCGATATGTAACGGCAGGGTTTGGTTAAAGTCGGCTACATTTTTTGGGGTAGAGGATGTTAGCGTTGCTATATTTATAGGTTCTAAGCTCATAGGTTTTCCTAATCTATAGGGATTTATTAGGGGAGAGGCTACTTTGATACTGGTATTAATAATGCGTATTATCTTAGCTTAATCATTCATCTAATGCTAAGCATTCAGCCGCTTAATATTTAGCAGTAGGTGAAAGGGTATTAGAACGGTAAATTTTAGACAAAAAAAGACCAGAATAGATATCTGGTCTTTTTGGTTTTCACAGCGTTATAAAAATAAATGAAATTATTTATTTTTATTGCGGCGACCAGCGGTTTTCTTTTCACGCGGTACAGCGACCAGCTCAGCCAATTGCTCAGGTGATGACCATAGACCTTCTAAGTCATAGAACTCACGGGCTTGTGGCGTCATCACATGCACGACGACAGCACCCAGATCAATCAATGTCCAGTCAGAGTCGATACCGCCTTCGCGACCAAGTGGCATAAAGCCCGCTTGCTTCGCTTCAGCGCCAACATTGTCAGCCATCGCGCGTACATGGCGCTTAGAAGTACCGTCAGCGATAACGATGCGTTCGGTTACGTCAGTCAAATCTTCTACATTCATTACGGTGATGTTCTTCGCTTTCATATCGTCTAGAGCGGTCTCAACAACGGCTAAGCATTCTTTTAAGCGTTCTTCAGTCATGGTGTTGGTCATAAATTTTGATCTCTTGAATCGTCAATATTAAAAATAAAAAGGTAAATCGTCAATTTGCATGCGTTGGCATTGTCGAATGGACTAGATGTCGCCAGTCAGCTGTAGAGACTGGATGGGCAAAATGACAAAGATAAGGCGATTTTAACGGAATTGAGCAGCAGAATATAGCTGATGGGCGATAATATATTGATAAACAGCAGGATTTAGCCATTTAGCTAATGGATTGGGTGCAGTATTGTCTATGATATCATTTATTGGTGCGATAGATGTCATTTGCCTTGCCGCTGCGGATATTATATTCGATCGATTGTCTGTCGGCTGCAACTGTTGGCGTATCTGTGTACTGGATATCGTGGCGATAGGACGCGAGTCTATATAAATGTGGCCTTGATGGGTGTTTTTCAAGAGACGGCTATCGGTCGATGCTTGAGAGGTGGGCTGTAATAAATCAATAGGCGCATCGATGCGTAAAGATTGCAGCTGCGCAGGTAATTGGATGTGCAAGTTCATCGTATCCTGCGCGACTAACGTTTTGTTGGCGCAATGAGTCGTGGTTGCCAACAGGCGATTATTTTTATGATTAATATCAGACAGGTCATCACGATTAAACACCCAAAGATTGACGTAATACGTAAGCTCTAAACCGTTTTTCCATTTGCTCAAACTCAGCGCGCTATCCATACCGATGATGAATATTAGACTGTCATGCGGATAACGCTGGCGCAACGTGCGTACACTATCGATGGTATAAACAGGTGGTGTTTGCCACAGCTCAAGCTCATTAATTTGTAGCGGTGTGTTGAGGGTCGCAAGCTTTAACATCGCCAGACGGTGTTTAGGAGCTGTACTTTTTTCTTTAAAGGGTGAGCGCGCATTGGGCAATAGTGACACGTGCAGCGCGCGCTGTTGCTGCTTGGCTATCGGTAGCAAACGCTGATAAACAGTCATCGCCATTTGCAGATGACCATCATGTACGGGATCAAATGAGCCGCCAAGATAAGCACGGATGGCTGGCGCAGGTGTATTTTTTTGAGAATTTTTGCTGGTATTTGGCATAAATAAATGCGTAAAAATAGATAAGAGGCACGTTGTCGTTGATGTATTTTACCCTTTTATCAGCGGACCTTTTTAGGATAAATGCTTCGATGGTAGCGCTATTGTAGAGGGCAAGTGGGCATCTGTCATTAAAAGTGCTGAAATACTAGGTAAAATGAGCGCTTAGCTATCCGTAATGAAAGCGTTTTAAAAAGTCAGTTATAAACATAGCCAATAAAAAACCGACCATCATTTTGATAGTCGGTTACCTATAGCGCAATTAGTCACACATTTTAATGCAATTAAATCGCGTCGCTATGAGCTTGAATAGCGGTAAGGGCGATGGTGTAGATAATATCATCGACCAAGGCTCCGCGAGACAAGTCGTTTACTGGCTTATTCAAACCTTGCAGCATTGGGCCAACACTCACTACATTGGCGCTACGTTGTACGGCTTTATAAGTGGTATTGCCCGTATTGAGGTCTGGGAAAATAAAGACATTGGCTTGCCCAGCGACAGGTGAGTCAGGCGCTTTTTGCTTGCCGACGCTCATGACAGAAGCGGCGTCATACTGTAGCGGCCCATCGACTTTTAGGTGTGGCGCACGCTCGCGGACGATTTGGGTCGCACGAGTGACTTTTTCGACATCTGCGCCAGTTCCTGATGAGCCTGTAGAATAGCTAATCATCGCAACTTTTGGATCAATACCGAAGGCAGCAGCAGACTGTGCTGATTGAATGGCAATCTCAGCCAGTTCTTCGGCATTTGGATCAGGATTAATGGCACAGTCACCGTAGACCACCACTTGCTCAGGCAGCAGCATAAAAAATACTGATGATACGAGCGAGTATTGCGGTGCGGTCTTAATCAACTGAAACGCTGGACGGACAGTATTGGCAGTGGTATGAATCGCGCCAGAAACGAGGCCGTCGACTTCGTCCATCTGTAGCATGGTCGTGCCTAGATATACGGTGTCTTTTAAGTATTCAGCCGCGACTTCTGCGCTGGTTTTGCCTTTACGGCGTTCGACCACTGCAGCGATATACTTATCCATATCAAGCGTATCGGGGTCAATTATTTCAAGACCTTCTGGTAAAACTAAGTCAAGATTTTTAGCCACTTGCTCGACATCGCTACGCTTAGCGAGTAGTACACAGTTGGCGATGCCGCGGCTTTGACAGATACAAGCGGCTTCAACCGTACGCGGCTCGGAACCCTCTGGTAGCACGATGCGTTTTTTGGCGTTTTGTGCTTTTTTAACCACTTGATGACGGAATGCAGATGGTGAGAGGCGCGGCTCATGATTTTGACTAAAATAGTCTTTAATCCAGCTAAGATTTAAATGAGCGGCGACATAACGAGCCACTTCTTCAGCACGTTCGGTATCATCACTTGGAATCTCTGCGCTCATGTGCATGAGGCTTTGTACGGTCTCATAGCTGTCACTTTCGACACTCATGACAGGGATACCTGTTTTGAGGGCAGATTGCCATAGCTCAGCGACGGTTGCACTCGGCTCGACGCCGCCGGTTAATACCAATCCTGCCAGCGGTATACCATTGATACAAGCCAAACCTGCTGCTAATAGTAAATCATCTCGATCGCCCGGTACGACGATAAGGGTGCCACGTTTAAACACCTCATCGACGCGTGCGACCGAGCGTGCGGTTAGGCTAATGCGGTTAATACGGCGTGACTTAGCTTCACCGACATTGAGCCATTTGGCATCAAGCTCAGTGGCGATATCCCACGTACGAGGCACGGACAGTGAATCACTGAATGGCACTACCCCGATTAAACGGAACGCATCAGTATTAAAATGTGGTGATAGGCGCTGGACTTCTTGCATAAAGCCTTCATCTAAACTCACAACTGCTTCGCCAGGGGCAACGATTTGATTTTCTACGGTACTTTGCGCATTTGGCAAGTCATGTACACGCATCAAAATCGCGCCGAGCGTGCGCTCATGGGCGATGCCGCCAAACTCACGAGCGTGAACGTCAAGTTTATCAGCCAGGTAGGCCGGTTTACTGGTATCAGCAGTGCTAACAAAGATGATTCTAGCATCTAACGCATGAGCAATCGCCCGGTTGATTTGCGAGGCATAAGAGGTCTCTGTGGTCGGTACTAAGCCTTCACAGATCACCACATCATAATCATCGCCCAGAGTATGATAATTGACGACCACCTCTTCCATCAAGTCATCAAGATTACCATCACCAATCATACGCTCGACACGCTGCCGACTGATAGATTTAGGTGGCGTCAGACCAAAAGCATGCATTGCTAACGCGCTTGAGCTGTCTAAACTGTTTTGCTTATCAAGTGTATCATCTTGCAAAAATGGCTTCATAAAGCCCGCTTTGATACCGTTGTAATCAAGAGCGCGGATCAATCCAAGCGCTGCTGACGTTACGCCGATACCACGGCTGATGGGAACTAGTAAAATGGTTTGCATAAAGTATCCTACGGTTTATTATATTTTTAAAGCTCACTTCATCCTTGCTGGAATGAGTAAAACGTCGCGCTTCTCATCATAGGCTATGTATAAGAAGCGCTGGGCAAAAAAATAACTTAACACGTCTAATGAATAAAAGCTTATAAGACGACTAGAAGCTTATGAGAAAATTACAAGTAACTTATAATATAAGCAACTTATAAAAAGTGTCGAGCTTAGAGTAAGCCCAATGCTTCACGTGTTTCTTGAGCAATACGGCACTCTTCATCAGTTGGCACAACCCATAGCTCGATACTGCTATTGTCTGCGTGGAAGCTGCCTTCGCTACCACCAAACAAGCTCGCATTTTTGTCAGCGTCTACTTTTATGCCGAAATGACGCATCACTTCTAGGATACTGGTTCGGGTGGTGACTGAGTTTTCGCCGATACCACCTGTAAAGACAATGCCTGTGAATTCTGGTAACGCGCAGCTTAAGCTGGCAAGATATTTACCGACGCGGTAACAGAACATCTCGATAGCGAGTTTGGCATCTGCATGACCTTCGTTCGCCGCTTGTTCGACGGTACGTAAATCATTAGACAATCCTGAGACACCCAATAGACCACTTTCATTATTGAGCATGGCATCAATCTCTTCCAAGCTCATACCGAGCTGGCGCTTTAGGTGTATGTGTAGACTTGGGTCAACATCACCACTACGCGTACCCATCATGAGCCCTTCAAGCGGGGTCAGACCCATACTGGTATCAAAACTTTTGCCGTCATAAACGGCAGTTGCCGAGCAGCCATTACCCAGATGCGCTGTAAGCCAGCCATGTGGGCCTTTAGACTCAGTAATTTCACTGGCACGCTCTGAGACATAGGCATGAGACGTACCATGAAAGCCATAACGGCGGATTTTGTGTTCTTCGTATAGGGCTTTTGGTAGTGGGTAGCGAAAAGCAACAGGAGGCATGGTTTGGTGAAAGGCCGTATCAAAGACGACGACTTGAGGAATATCAGGATAAATCGCCTGTACCGCTTCGATACCTAAAGCATGGGCAGGGTTATGTAGGGGTGCGAGTATTTTTAAGCGTTTTACTTCGTCCAGCACATGCTCATCGACACGGACTGCTGCAGAGTACTCACGGCCACCATGAACCACGCGATGACCAACGGCGATGAAATGATACTGTTCTAATAGCTCAAGGATTTTTTGTAGTGCTAACTGATGACGACCACCTGAGATAGAGATTTCCAGCTTATCTCCATTTAACGTCGTGTGTTTGATACGAGCAGTATCGAGTCCTAAGTTTTCGGCCAAACCAGTGATACGAATAGAATTGTCTTCGCTAATCAGCGCGTATTTGATAGAAGAGGAACCACAGTTGAGGACTAAGGTGGGATTGATTAGATTCGATGTTTCGGTATTTTTGTCATCAAAAGTGGTGGTTAGGCTGGCGCTCATACTCTGTCCTTAGATTGTATTTTGTAAAGGGTGACTCATCACAGACGAGTACCGGTTGAATAAACAAAAACCAGCCGCATCCATGCCGACATAGGTCAAGCAAGTACATTGCTGATTCTGGTCACTCTTGGGCTGGCACTATTGATCAGTGCTTGTTAAGTCGCATGCTAGCGCCTCAACACAGTCGCAAGGTCTACACATAATGTACCATAGTTTTAGGGCTATACCACGATAACTATAAGGGTTAAATCGATAGAATGTGGTATAGACAATACAACTGTACACCGAGTGTCGCTAGGGTTTGTCGGCTGCTACAGCCAAATATAATAGCTAATAATAAATTGTAAGAAAATTTGTCTAAGTAAATATAATAGGCTGTTTTACCATTATAGCGATACATTAAGACCGCTAGTATCAACGCTCGCTTAGTAAATGGCAGTCGCACGGTCTAGTAAAACTTAGAAAAACCAAACTCGTCCAAATTTATTGATTAGGGATATTCAGTATGCACACAGCATTATGTAATAATGCTATTATCCAAAGCAGTCATATTGTTATTTTTTAGCGATGGCGATAGCTTTTATTTAGCTGTCTATAGGGTTTGATCTATCGCCTTTATGACTCGTGTTTTTTATCATTTTCATGCCATTGCAAAGTCACAGGTTCTCTATTCTATGTTTACTATTAACCGCTTTTCGAAAACTGAGCACACTAATGTCGCTGATCTTGGTCGCCGTGTTATCTCCACTATTATTATTAGTGGGGTGATGATGATGGGTTTGACGGGTTGCGGTCAAAAAGGCAATCTATACCTCGCCGACGCTAGTAGCCAGACGGTTCAAGGAGCTACGGATAGCGCTGGCATACAGGGTAGTACCTATTCGACACAAGATGATGGTCATCAAGAAATGGATGATTTTAAGCTACCGGAACCTAGTGATGACCCTAATGATTATTGATTCTGATTAAAGAATCAATGCCGTCAACGAGATTTCGGTGTACACCCTAAGATTTTTTAACTTTGTAACCTGATGAAATTAGAGATGTTTATATGAGTCATTCTGAGCAACAAACTGGCGAATCTGTCACGATCCAAACTGAGCAAGGCTTGTATGTTAATCCTGAAGCCTTAACCGCCCATTTACCTGCGCTAGATTATCGCGATGGTGCATTGTATATGGAGCAGGTGAGCATTGCTGACGTGGTTAAACACTATGATACGCCATGCTATGTCTACTCAAAACAAGCCATTTTGGATGTTTATCAAGCTTATAGCGATAGCTTTGCCAGTTTAACGCACCAGATTTGTTATGCGGTAAAAGCCAATTCTAATCTTGCGGTACTTGGTATATTGGCGCAAGCAGGGGCAGGATTTGACATCGTCTCTCGTGGCGAGCTCATGCGCGTATTGGCGGCAGGTGGTGATGCTTCACGTGTGGTGTTCTCAGGCGTGGGCAAGACTTATAGCGATATCGAGTATGCCCTGACCCAAGGTATTGGTTGTTTTAACGTAGAGTCAATCAGCGAGCTGACTTTGATTAATGATGTGGCACAGAAATTGGATAAGCCTGCACCAATTTCACTACGGGTTAATCCGAATGTCGACGCCAAGACGCATCCGTATATCTCAACAGGGTTAAAAGACAATAAATTTGGTATCACCCACGAAGACGCAGTTGCCGTCTATGAGCAAGCGGCGCAATTATCTCATATCGATATCGTCGGTATTGACTGTCATATTGGCTCGCAGTTGACTGAAGTTGCGCCATTTGTCGCGGCTTTGGATAAAGTGATTGAGCTGATATATAACTTACATGATAAAGGTATTGAGCTGCGTCATATCGATTTGGGCGGTGGTTTGGGTGTGCGTTATATCGATGAGACACCAGTATCTATCGACGAGTTTGCTCAAGCGTTATTACCGAAACTTAGCGAGCTTGGCTTAACGGTATTCTTTGAGCCGGGTCGCAGTATTGTGGCAAATGCTGGGGTATTATTGACTAAGGTTGATGTGTTAAAGCCAACGGAACATAAGAACTTTGCCATTGTTGACGCAGCAATGAATGACTTGATCCGTCCGGCGTTATATCAAGCTGAAATGGCAGTCATTCCAAGTGTTTTGCCTGAGAATGGCATCGACACTGATGGCACGCAGCCATGGGATATCGTTGGCGCTATTTGCGAAACGGGTGATTTTTTAGCGAAAGACCGTTTATTGTCGCTTGCGGTAGGAGATGTTTTAGCAATCACAGGTGCTGGTGCGTATGGCTTTACCATGAGTAGCAATTATAATTCACGCCCGCGTGCTAGTGAAGTAATGGTAGCCGATGACAGCCATCAACTGATTCGCAAACGCGAAATTATTGAAGCGTTATATGCAGACGAAGTATTGTGGCAAGGTAAATAAATCGGTGACCAACAGATTTAGCCATTTTTAGCCCATTTAGGCGCTTTCGTTCAGATTGAGGACATGCTCTAGATAAAAAGCCCATTGTCTTTGATGATGGGCTTTTTTA
Source organism: Psychrobacter sp. Ps7 (assembly GCF_022129225.1). NCBI lineage: Bacteria > Pseudomonadati > Pseudomonadota > Gammaproteobacteria > Moraxellales > Moraxellaceae > Psychrobacter > Psychrobacter sp. Ps7. The sequence continues at coordinate 16,648 of NZ_JADQAH010000051.1, forward strand.
TGGCCTGCTCTAATGAGAGATATCAGTTTGGCTGTACAAGGTGGATTTAGCATCGTGTTAACTTAGTATTTGATAGCGGTGATAGTTATGATTGTATCTGACAGCGTGCTAAGATAAGCCATACATAAAAATAGGATAGGATAACAAGGATATGCTAATAGAATTTACGAAGATGCATGGTCTGGGCAATGATTTTATGGTCATCGATTTGGTGACTCAGCGCTTAGATTTGACCAAGGATTTGGTACAGTTACTGGGTGACCGTCATTTGGGTATTGGCTTTGATCAGCTGCTCGTCGTTGAGCCACCGATGCGTCCTGACGTTGATTTTAGTTATCGCATTTTTAATGCTGATGGGTCAGAAGTTGAGCAGTGCGGTAATGGTGCGCGCTGTTTTGCCCGTTTTGTGCAAGCGCGTAAACTTTCATTTAAACAGCGCCTACGCGTTGAGACGGCAAGCGGCATCATTTCATTGACCACTGATCGTTATGGCTGGGTCGAAGTCGATATGGGTAAGCCGAAATTTGAACCAAGCGAGATTCCTTTTACCCCCAGAGCCACAACCAAAATCCAAAACGCCTATCATCTCGATGTAAATGGCACTCCTGTACAGCTTTATGTTGCCAATATGGGTAACCCGCATGCGGTTATCAAAGTTGATAACGTGCTCGATGCCGACGTTGAAACCTTGGGCAAAGCCATCGAATCGCATCCCGCCTTTCCCGACCGCGTCAATGTCGGCTTTATGCAAGTGATGAACCAGCGTCACATTCGTCTGCGTGTCTATGAGCGCGGTGTCGGCGAGACACAAGCCTGTGGTACTGGCGCTTGTGCCGCAGTAGCGGTTGGTATCCGTGAGGGCTGGCTCGATGAAGGCGAAGACGTGCGTGCGCAGCTTTATGGTGGCAGTATGATCATCAAATGGCAGCCGGGTTATTCAGTGATGATGACCGGTCCGACCGCCTTTGTTTACGAAGGCGTATTTAGCCCAGATGGTCTGATGGCACAAGCGGGCATCAAGCCCAATCCAGAAGGCTAATGGATAATAGGGCTATGTCCAATAAAAACAATCATACGATGGAGCCTACCTCAGATTCTGAGGCAAAAGGATGGCTATCAGTCGAGCACGCCGCGGCTATAGAGTCGGATGCTGCATTACGTGATTTGTTAGCGCCCGTGCATCGTTGGCTTAATGTCTTGTCGGTGCGCAATCACTCGCCGCATACGTTGACCGCTTATTTTGCAGGACTGAACCAATTAGCGCTATTTTTACGTGGGAAACGCCTGACGTGGACGCGCTGTGATAAACGCCAATTAGCCCAGCATATTAGCCAACGCTTGGATGAAGACAAGCTGGCACTTGCTAGCGTCCAGCAAGAGCTGTCAGCCATTCGCCATTTTTATGGCTGGTTGATAGAAGAGAACTTGGCACGTATCAATCCAACGACTGGCTATCAGCTCAAACGTAGTCCTCGACCGCTGCCGTCTATCGCTGATGTTGATTTGCTCACTCAGCTGCTTGACCAAGAGATGCCTGACATACCCGAACAAGCGCGCCTATGGCTGCGTGATAAAGCGATGTTTGAATTGCTATACAGCAGCGGTCTGCGCGTAGGTGAGTTGGTCGCGTTGGATATGGGCGATGTGGATTTGTCAGACCTGCGCGTGCGCGTGACAGGTAAAGGCAATAAAACGCGTTTGGTGCCGTTAGGTATCAAGGCAGCAGAAGCGATTAGCCGTTATCTACCGCATCGTAATCTGTGGGTGGAGCAAATGGACAGCGCATTATTTATTAGTGAAAAACTAGGTACACGTTTATCAACACGGGCAGTGCAGCAGCGTCTCAAAGTTGCGGCTACGCGTGCCGGCATCGCACAAAATATGTATCCGCATCTATTGCGTCATTGTTTTGCCTCGCACATGCTGTCGGGCAGTGGCGATTTGCGCGCGGTGCAAGAAATGCTTGGGCATAGCGATATCAGTACCACGCAAATTTATACCCATGTCGATTTTGCTAAGCTCACGCAAGTCTATGATCGCGCTCATCCGCGCGCGACTCATACACGGACCGAAGAAAACAACACCTAATATTCGATATTCAATACTTACTATTCAGTACTCAGCATTGAAACTGACTTACGCCAAACGATGACAATCAAAAATGGGCATTTTTTGGCGGCCTTGCTGTTGAGTCTGTTTATCTAAGGTTGCCAATACCATAGCATAATCTTGGTTTTTTTCGTTACCCGTAGTTTTATCTAGTGCACTATCCTCATAGCTGTTAATAATCGTGCCATCAAAAGCTGTGATAGTGGTATGCCCCCACGTTTGACGGATATCACCGTTTTTATAAACATGGTCGCCGCCTTGTGCTGCGCCAATGACCATGCACTGACTGTCTAACGCCCGCGCGCGAAGTAACAGCGACCAATGTGCTTGCCCCGTTAAATAAGTAAATGCCGATGGCGCACTTAATAGGTCAGCGCCTGCTTGACGTAAGCGCTGTGGCAATGCAGGAAAGCGTAGATCAAAGCAAATCATCATACCCAGTTGATAGACAGCATGATCACTCTCTACTGTTGCAACTACAGTCTGTGTACCGGGCTCAAACGTCGCCGCTTCATTATAGCTGCCATGTTTATCTGCTACCGTTGCCGTGAATAGGTGAATTTTGTCATAGCGTGCCACTCGCGTACCATCAGGGGCAAATAGCTGACTGACTTGGCGCAGTCTGCCATCAGGCACGATGACGCCATCAGGGCGATAAGGGCAGGGCAGTGAGCCTGCCAGCACATAGACACCGTAAGTACTGGCATAGTCTGCTATCGTCGCTGATAGCGAATCAAAGCGTTCTGCGGTGGCAAATTGCTCGCCCATGCTACAGCAGTTTTCTGGTAAGACAACAAGGTGAGCACCTTGATGACTGGCATCGCTGATGGCAGCTTTTATAGCCGCTACGTTTTTTTCGATGTCTTGCTGGCTATTCATTTGAATCGCAGCAGTGACAAGGTTCAGTTTATTTGCTTGGTCATTCATCGTATTATTCTCGGTTAATGTTAAGAGTGGTTCAATTGGCTCGAAGGTTTTGTGTCATGTACCTTGTGTTTTTTATACAGCCTTATTATTATCAACAAGATTTGGTTGTTTATTGTTTAGCGGTTCATGCTAAAACGGTCAAATTTATAGGATTTTATAAGTAGAGAGTAATAAGCGTATTGGGCCGTCTATAAATTATCATAGCAAAATTGCCACGAAAAATGCTATCGTCATGTCCTGATAACGTTAAATCGCTACTTTAAGTGGCAACATATATAGACTATCACCAGTATCGGAGTGTAATAAGCCACCCATGAGTATGTCTTTCGGATTGGCGACCACGCTGAGCACCTCACAAAAACTGACCCCGCAAATGCAGCAAGCCATTAAATTGCTGCAACTCTCTAGTCTTGAGCTTGCGCAAGAAGTTCAGGCCAAGCTGGATAGTAATCCATTGCTTGAACGTATTGAGGATGATGAAGATGAATACGATTATGGCAGCGGCGATAGAGTAGATGAGTCATTGACACTTGATAGCTGGAACCAGAGTACTGATACTGATTCATTTAGCGTAACCTCTGAGGGTAATACCCATACCTCTGAACCAGATGAAGAATTTAGTGACAGCTTGGACAAATTACAGCAAGCCAGTATAGATGATGGTGCCATAGACAATCATACGATGGATAGTGACGACTATAGTAGCTTTGAAAGTAGTGTTGATAGCAGTAATTATGCATCTACGGCAAGCAGTTCGGGGAGCAAAAGTGACGAGGATTTGGATATTTATCAAGGCGGCACTTCTGCCACCATACAAGACCATGTGCGCTGGCAGCTGAACTTTAAGCATCTCTCAGAAGCGGACATGTTGATTGCAACCTATCTGATGGATTCTATGGATGACATGGGTTTTGTGCGGCTTGATATCGATGAGCTGTTGCAAAGCTTCGATACGATGGCAAGTTTTTATCAATGGGATGAATCTGTTGAGTACGATGAAGTCATGGCTGTTTTACGTGTTATTCAGTCTTGCGATCCGCTGGGTGTCGGGGCGCGAAATCTCAGTGAGTGCCTAGCGATTCAGTTGTCCAAGCTCGATGCAAATACTGACCATCTAAAAGAAGCGCAAGCATTGTTGTCAGCCAGTGAGCATTTGGTGAGCAATAACATCAAAGCATTGACTGAGCGGACTGGACTCGCGCCTACACAGATTACCCCCGCGCTTAACTTGCTGCGCACCTTGAATCCGTCACCTGGCTTGCTGTTTCAGAGCAGCCAACCAGACTATACTCAGTCGTCAGCCAGCTATGATATTCCTGATGTTTTGGTCACGCCTATACGTCACCATCAGAGTCAGACGAGTTCAGATACATCGACGCAGGAGGACGGCTGGTATGTGCGCCTCAATCCTGACACCATGCCAAAGCTAAGAGTCAATCAAGAATATGCCAATTTGGTGAAGCGCGGTGATGACAGCCCCGACAATCAATATCTGCGTGAAAACCTCACCGATGCCCGCTTGTTTATTCGTAGTATCGAAGAGCGTAATCAAAACTTATTAAAAGTGGCAACCAGTATCGTCCGTTATCAGCAAGAGTTCTTGCAGCATGGCGCAACTGCCATGCAACCCCTTATTCTAAAAGCCATTGCGGAAGAAGTGGATTTGCACGAATCGACCGTTTCACGTCTAACCACCAGTAAAACAATTTTGACGCCGCAGGGATTATTTTCACTCAAACATTTCTTTTCATCTCATGTCAGCAGTACCGACGGTGATATTTCATCGACTGCCATTAGCGCCATGATTAAGCAACTGATAGCCGATGAAGATGCCAAAAAGCCATTATCTGACAGTCGCATAAAAGATTGTTTATTATCGGAAGGTATCGATATCGCCAGAAGAACCGTGGCCAAATATCGTGAAGCAATGAATATTGGCTCGTCTACTCAGCGTAAACAGAAATATTAAATGTCACAATTCAATGAGTTAAAAGAAAAATCGTGCTATCGCTAATATATTTCTTAATAAATAGACCTCTTGCAAAAGTCATAAACCAAGCTCGAAATTAACAACACCGGCGAA
>NZ_JADQAH010000052.1:149-2453 GCF_022129225.1 Psychrobacter sp. Ps7
CTCATTTAGCTCATTTAGCTCATTTAGCTCATTTAGCTCATTTAGCTCATTTAGCTCATTTAGCCCATTTAAAGATTTATCGATTGAATTGAAGACATGCCCTAGTCAGTAAATAATATTTTAGCGGTCAAAATTTGCCAAAACAGCCCGCTTTATAAGGGATTACTGGTTATTTTTGACAGATAACAACAATATTTATAATTAATGGCATAATAAGGTTGACAGCCTATAACAACTTGGCTAAAATATGCCCCACATAACGCAAACAAGACAAGCAATAGCGCTTATCTAACTTATCGTTATACCAACATATTCTCCAATAGCTCAGTTGGTAGAGCAACGGACTGTTAATCCGTGTGTCCCTGGTTCGAGCCCAGGTTGGAGAGCCATATACTAAAAACCTTCATCATTATTTGATGAAGGTTTTTTTATGGTTGACGTTTTCAATTAAGAGGATAGCCGCAATCTTAGGGCGTGTCCTCATTTTAAAAATGGTGAAAAAAATGAGATAAATTGCCGTCAAACAAGGACAGTAACGCAAATAATATCGAGAGATTAATAAACTATTTGACGATGTTTGGCAAAATTTAGCCATTTTTAGCCATTTTTAGCCCATTTAAAGGTTAATCGATTGAATTGAGGACACGCCCTAGTACGATTGGCATGCTACGGTGTTCTTTTAGGCGTTTTTGTTGTATGGTAAGGATAGTTTTGATTGGGTTCGTTTTTGTCTGAGTGCTTTACTCCTACTCACTAAAAATAATGGTTTATTATGATACCTGTACGTGTGAAAAATAAGTTTTCTGATCATCCGCAAAAAATCATGCGCCCGATCAGTATTCGTTTGTCTGAAGAGATGATTTCGCTATTAGAAGCCACTTCAAAAGAGTTGGGGTTTAAACGCATCCAAGGGCTTATTCGTTTATATATTCGCCAAGGGCTTGACCGCGATCATCAAGACTACACCCTAGCCCATGACGAGGTGTTCATCGAAAGCCTGCGTAAACGCGGTGTTAGTCAGCATATTATTGATGAGGCCATTGTTGTGACCCACAATAATAATATTACTCACTCATTATCTGAGCTGCAAGAAAATGACCAGACTCATGACTAACTATTCAAACAGTCGTTAGCTGTTACAGCTGTTAATAAAAAAGACTGAGTTTGCTTAACGGCACTCAGTCTTTTTTTGTGGGCGTAATAAAAATATCTATTGTGAATAAAAATACCGATCATGATTGCTTGTCAGAAATTATTATAAATAGTACGTCTCCTGCCCTTTTTTGCTGTCATATAACAAAAATATGCCTATTTTTCTTGCGATACAGCATTTAGCGATAATTAAACACAACCTTTCATCAAACGAGGTATATTAAGAAAACGCTCATTATTTTATTGTCATTCTTTATTATCCATAAAGATTTTTAAGGAGGTGTACGATGGCGAGTTTACATCAACGCTTGAATAAAGCTTTGTTATTGACGATTGCCTTAGCGATACTACCAATCGTTTCTGGTTGCTCACAGCCAGCCGCTGACCCAACCAAAAAAACCATACCGACCAACTCTGACCAGTGGCAGAAAAAACTCGGCACCGCTTTTGAGCAGTTACCTGAATCTGAGCAGCAATTACTCAGCCGCTACATGTTGCGAATGAAACTCAGCGGTGCCTATGAGTCGGGGGCGATGCCGCGTACCACTATCAAGCAAGCCCTTGTGCAACAGCGTGAATATGAACGACTACATCCAAACAATCCAACAGGTAAAAAAAGCCCCATCGTCAGCAGCCAGCCAGCTTATAGTGCCAATGCGCAGAACTACCCTGTCGCTCTACTACCAGTCAAAACCAGCGATAGTGACAGCTTAAATCAAGTAAAACTGCAGTTTATGCTCTCTAATCACGGCAAGGTCGCCATTCGAAGCTTTAAGGGCACACTGACCATGCAAGATGCTAACTTGGCGCAGGGCAAAAGCTTTAACGTACCACTAACACAGTTTGACCCGCCTATTAAACCAGAGCAGTCTGGCAAGATCATCATCGAGAGCAGTATTGAAGACATCAATGTTATGCGTGCCATTAAAAACACCAAAGACTTGACCATCATGATCAGTAAAGGCACATTGATATTGGAGAATGGGCAGGAAATTAAGTTTGATGAGTCGCTAATGAAATAAAAAAACGCTACAGAATATTTATAAAATAATAGGATAAATATCCAGCATAAAAAAAGCCCCAATCATCACTGATTGGGGCTTTTTTCGAATTTGGAGGAGACGGAGAGATTCGAACTCTCGAAGGGCTACA
>NZ_JADQAH010000052.1:2553-20902 GCF_022129225.1 Psychrobacter sp. Ps7
AACCCTTGTCGGTTTTCAAGACCGGTGCATTCAACCACTCTGCCACGTCTCCATTGGTGGACTATTATAGCGATATAAAATAAAAATGCAACAAAAAAAGCCGCAATCATTAATAATGATTGCGGCTTTCGAATTTGGAGGAGACGGAGAGATTCGAACTCTCGAAGGGCTACAAACCCTTGTCGGTTTTCAAGACCGGTGCATTCAACCACTCTGCCACGTCTCCATTTGTGCGTTATTATAGCGATATAACATAAGAATGCAAGCAATTAATTGAACGAATTTAAATTATTTTGACGCTATCGTTGATTCAGTTTAAAAGAGAGTCAAGGCACTGCGTGCAGATGTATATATGATACTTGCAGCGAGGTTAGCGTGGTCACTCGTTTATAGAGAATTGACGATAGGTTTTTTATGAGAAGCCAGATGTAGACACATATCTAGCAGTCTATTGGCATAACCCCATTCGTTGTCATACCATGCAAAAACCTTGTACTGGCTACCCACTTGCATGAGCTGCTGACCATCAATGATCAAAGACTCAGTCTGATGGATAAAATCGCTAGAGACCAGTGGCTCATCCGTATAAGCCATGATGTCACGCAAATGTGCCTGACTGGCAGATTTGAGTGCCTCGCGGACTGCCTCGACAGACACATCGGGCGTATCAAAAACAAAAGTCACATCAATCGCTGCGACATCAATGGTAGGTACGCGTATCGAATGCCCATTTATCTTGCCTACCATAGCAGGTAGCACACGCTCTGTCGCCGCGATACTGCTAGAGGTGGTTGGGATAATATTATAACCAGACGCGCGCGCGCGTCTTGGGTCACGGTGCGCTTGATCGAGCACTGTCTGATCAGCGGTAACCGCATGAATCTCCGTCATCATCGCTGACTTTACCCCAAATGCGGTATCAAGCGTCGCAATCAAAGGAACCAATGCCTGCGTGGTACAAGAAACGCTCGATATAATCGGCAGCTCCCGTGTTAGCTCATCAGTATTAACGCCCATAACGATACAAGCATCGACATCATCGAATGGTGCCGCACCGATAATCACCTGCTGCGCGCCAGCCTCTATGTGCAGTTGTGCTTGCTCATAAGAGCGAAAATGTCCGGTACATTCTAGTACCACATCGACAGCCAGCGCCTGCCAAGGCAACTGCGCAGGGTTAGGTTCTGAAAATAAATTGATACAGTAGGTATAATTGTTTTTTGTGAGACAAAGCTGTGTGGCGCTGTTATTGTTACCGTCATCGCTCGCTTCATCGTTGCTACTCGCCACAATATCAGCACTGACCCCAAGGCGACTTAGGCGACCATGCGTGCTGTCAAACTTTAATAAATGCAGCAAAATATCCGCTGGTGCTAAATCATTAATTGCCACGACATGGATCGCACGGCCTAATACCTCAAAGCGCTCTAGCAATGCCCGCAAAACGTTGCGTCCTATACGTCCAAAACCATTGATAGCAATCCTCAGTGGTTGTGTATGCTCACTAGATGCATGAAACGCCGCTGCTGCTACTGGGTCAGACGTTAATTGATAAGTGGCGCTCGAAAAATCAGGCATAAAAAGATATCGCTATAAAGGGATAAAAAATTGAGCACTACAAAGTCAGCGCTACAATGAGACAAAACCAACAAGTCGTTAATCGGCTCTAAGGATTGTTATATAAAATCTAAATGGCTTTGGTGAATGCTTTAACCCTGAATTGTCATACTCAGTATCAAGACGCCATTGGGCATTAAGGCGTTATAAAAATCAGTGCCAAACGAATAGCATTGTAATCAATACTTTGCTTAAGATGATCGAATATTGGACGCAATTTAATACTGCCATCATCATTGAAGTCATTTGGATTATTGGCGACTTTAATCGCGACGTAGGCATTACCAACCGCCGTCATCACCTCATCCTCTGGCCGCAAATGATCACAAGCGAGGCTTGGATCTTGAGATTTTAGGTCAGCAATATGACGCATAATCGTTGATTGTGAAAGCTGACGGGCTTGTGAGATTTCTGCAATCGACAAGCTCTCCTCTAATAATAATCGCGTCGCAAGCAAGGTACTGTCTGACTTATCAGAAACTTGATTGCCCAGTTTCTGTTTTTTGTCTATTTGCGCCTGTTGTTGCTCGCGGCGCTTTTTTTGCAAAGTGGCATAAGCATCAATCACTGATTTACTCAGTGTACCGCCCGATTTTAAAATAAATTTTTCATGTGCCTGCGTCATGCTCTCTTCATCAAGCATCGCATAATTGGCATCGGCTTCTTCTGACAGCACCAAAAACCGTTTGTCCGCGCCGCGTGCTAGCGGATCAAGCTGCAAACTCATGTCGTTCATACCCAGCAACTGCAGACCTGCCAGCGATTTTAATCGTGACAATGCCACATATCCTTGCCCCAGCTCAAAGGTGCGCGATAAGTCAATCTCTGCGGCATCGAGGGTCATGCCTTGTGACTTATGAATGGTAATCGCCCATGCTAGACAAAGCGGTACTTGCTCATAGCTTGCCAGCACATCTCCTGTCTCATCTTCGATAATCCATTCTTCAGGCTCAGCGACAACTTCACGCCCTGAATTGAGCCGAACCACGGGCATTTTTTGCGTCGTTGGCTTTTTGGCTTTGGGTTTCTCTTTTATGGCTTTTTTACCTTTGCCTTTTACAGTCTTATTCGTCTCACTTTCAGTATTTTCATCATCATCTTCGATTAAATCATCACTGCTGTCTTTGCTATCATCGATTTTAACAGCGGCAAAACCAATCAATTCACCCATCGTACCGTTGGACACGCCAAGTTCAGTATTGTTTTTGATAAACATTACCTTGGCACCGACTTTTAGTACCAAATCATCTTGGGTACGTACCGTTTTTTTAAGCGTCTCAACCAATTTACTATCGCCCGTAGACGTTGCGGTAAAGCGCATCATCTCACCCTCTAACGCGGCAAGCTCTTTATCATTGATGCTATTAACGTTGAGATTGTGCGTATAAAGACGGGTACGTTTGATATCGACATTTTGGTCAAAAGTCGCCTCCAGCGCGGCAATCGATTCAAAAGTGACTTCCTGACGACGAATTTGGTTGAGAATATCGTCCAAATCAAGCCCGCCATTTGCCGCTTCACTAACCTGCCTGTGTTGCTCAGACAGATAGCAAATATGGAACTTAGCATCAAGCCACGCTTCAGACATAAAGGCAAATTTTTCACGATTGGTTTCACCCTTACTACCAATCGGTGGCAGCTGAAAAAAGTCCCCTGCCACGACCACTTGGATACCACCAAAGGCTTTGTCATTTTTGCGGATATGCTTGAGTACTTGGCTAACCAAATTGAGCTGCTTAGCATGCAACATCGATATCTCATCAATGACCAATACCGCGGTATCTTTTAGTCGGTCTGCCAAAAACTGCTTGCGTGATAACGTAGTCAAGTCGCGGTCGCTTAACTCATCTTTGATACCGATGCCGGACCAGCTATGAATCGTTGTGCCATTCATGTGTGTGGCAGCAATACCGGTACTCGCAGTGACGGCGACAGGCACCCGGCGCGCGCGCAGGTAGTCGATATATTGATTGAGAGTATAAGTCTTACCTGAACCTGCTGAGCCAGTCAAAAAGACATTTTGACCCGTTTTTAAGATATCAAGAGCAGAAGATTGACGCATATATCCAAACCAATTAAGTTAATAGTAATAAGAAAAACAGCTTAAGAGCAAATAATAAGAGAAAAAGCTGCCAACAATTATAGCAGCTACATCCGTTTTGCGGACGACTTTCACCCTGATAAGCCACATAACTTAAAGTTATACGATACGAAATATATCATTATAAAAAGTCATTATCGCTCATCGCTAAAGCTCAGTACGATAGGGTCATAGCTTGGTCAGGATGGCCAAATATTTATGCTTAAGTCGTTTGTTCTTAAATAGCCATAATACACAACAAGGAGTCGTTAATGTTATACGCCTATCCCAATACTGAAAATAGTCCTGTTCAATTCCGCAAAAAATATGACAACTTCATCAATGGTGAGTGGGTCGCGCCAATCGATGGTGAATACTTTGACAACTCAAGTCCAATCGATGGTAAAACCTTCTGTCAGATTGCGCGCTCTAAAGCTGCCGATGTTGAAGCGGCGCTAGATGCGGCTCATGCAGCAAAAGACGCATGGGGCAAAACCAGTGTCACTGAACGCTCTAATATGTTGCTCAAACTTGCTGATGGTATCGAAGCCAATTTAGAGGCAATCGCTATCGCTGAAAGCTATGAAAACGGTAAACCAGTTCGCGAAACTCTCGCCGCTGATATCCCAATCGCCATCGACCATTTGCGTTATTTTGCGGGCGTTATCCGCGCACAAGAAGGCGGCATTAGTCAAATTGATGAAGATACGGTTGCCTATCATTTTCATGAGCCTCTAGGCGTAGTCGGTCAAATCATTCCTTGGAACTTCCCTATTCTAATGGCGATTTGGAAAATCGCCCCAGCCCTTGCTGCTGGTAACTGTATCGTCCTCAAGCCTGCCGAGCAAACGCCAGCTTCTGTTTTATACATGCTTGACGTCATAGGCGCGGCGGATATTTTACCGAAAGGCGTACTAAACGTCATTAACGGCTTTGGTGTAGAAGCTGGTAAGCCAATCGCTTCCAACCCACGTATCGATAAAGTATCCTTTACGGGTGAAACCACCACTGGTCGCTTAATTATGCAATACGCCAGTGAAAATATCATTCCAGTCACGCTAGAGCTGGGTGGCAAAAGCCCAAATATCTTCTTTGCTGATATCATGGATGAAGACGATGACTTCTTAGACAAAGCGGTTGAAGGTTTGGTCATGTTTGCGCTAAACCAAGGTGAAGTTTGTACTTGCCCTTCACGCGCCCTCGTACACGAAAGCATCTATGATGAATTCATGAAACGCTGTATCGCTCGCGTAAAAGCTATCAAAATGGGCAACCCGCTTGATACCGACACCATGATTGGCGCGCAAGCCAGCTCAGATCAGTTAGAAAAAATCCTATCTTATCTCGATATTGGTAAAAAAGAAGGTGCCAAAGTCTTAGTCGGTGGCGAACTTGCCAAGCATGATGGCGATATGGCAAACGGTTATTATGTGCAGCCGACTATCTTTGAAGGCACCAATGATATGCGGGTGTTCCAAGAAGAAATCTTTGGCCCCGTACTCGCTGTCACCACTTTTAAAGATGATGAAGAAGCGATGGCGCTAGCCAATGACACTTTATATGGTCTTGGTGCTGGTGTCTGGACGCGTAACGGTACTCGTGCTTATCGTTTCGGTCGTGGCATTAAAGCTGGCCGCGTTTGGACGAATTGCTATCACCTTTATCCTGCGCATTCAGCGTTTGGTGGGTATAAGCAATCTGGTATCGGCCGCGAAAACCATCTGATGATGCTTGATCATTATCAACAAACCAAAAACATGCTGGTCTCTTATAGTCCTAAAGCGATGGGCTTCTTTTAATTCTGTTTTTCAAAGCACTTTATGGCAAAACTGTAAAGTGCGACCTCGATGCTCGCCGAGCATCTTAATGTAAAGAACGATGACAAGGAGTTACAACGTGAGTAATAAAATGAAAGCGGCCGTGCTGCATGAATTCGGACAACCCTTAGAAATTGAAGAAGTAGATATTCCAACCGCAGGTGCTGGTCAAATCGTTGTAAAAATGCAGGCATCAGGTGTCTGTCATACCGATTTGCATGCCATTGAGGGCGATTGGCCAGTGAAACCTAGCCCACCGTTTATCCCAGGTCACGAAGGCGTTGGTCTTATCACCGCCGTTGGTGAAAATGTCCACCATGTCAAAGAAGGCGACCGAGTCGGTATTCCTTGGCTCTACTCTGCTTGTGGCCACTGTACCCATTGCTTAGGTGGTTGGGAAACCTTATGCGAAAGCCAACAAAACTCTGGTTATTCTGTAAACGGCAGCTTTGCAGAATATGTACTAGCAGATGCCAACTATGTCGGTATCATTCCTGAAAGCGTTGACTCTATTGAAATTGCACCAGTGTTGTGTGCAGGTGTTACGGTCTACAAAGGTCTTAAAATGACCGATACTAAGCCAGGCGATTGGGTTGTCATTTCAGGTATCGGTGGACTGGGACATATGGCTGTTCAGTATGCCATTGCAATGGGATTGAATGTTGCTGCTGTGGATATTGATGACGAAAAACTGGCATTCGCTAAAAAATTGGGCGCCAAAGTCACTGTCAATGCGAAAAATACTGACCCTGCTGAATATCTACAAAAAGAAATCGGCGGTGCTCACGGTGCGCTCGTGACAGCAGTATCTTCAAAAGCCTTTGATCAAGCATTAGGCATGTTACGACGCGGTGGTACTTTGGTCTGTAACGGTCTACCAACGGGCGAATTCCCAGTATCTATTTTTGATACTGTTTTAAACGGTATTACCATTCGTGGCTCAATCGTTGGTACGCGTCTCGACTTGCAAGAGTCGCTAGACATGGCAGCAGCAGGCAAAGTAAAAGCCACCGTTGCCGCTGAGCCACTAGAAAATATCAATGATATCTTCAATCGTATGCGTGATGGCAAAATCGAAGGTCGCATTGTCATTGACTATAGTCTATAGCAACAATTATGTAGCCACATGCTTTATGATATTTTAAGACTCGTAATACCGTCTCAATGACTGGCTAGAGTAATCATCAGTAAAGGGTCGTATCGTTTTCAACCACATATGATAAATGATGTGAGTGAATATGATGCGACCCTTTATTTTCTATTCAGTATGATTATGAAAGACATTCGTTCGGGTCTAACGATAAGGAAATCATTATGAACGTCACAGCGACAGAGTCCTGCAAAGCATTAATCGACTTACTAAAATCTAAGCACGGCGAGCTGATGTTTCATCAATCAGGCGGCTGCTGCGATGGCAGTTCACCCATGTGTTATCCATTGGGCGAATTTAAAGTAGGTGGACAAGACGTACTCATCGGCGAGCTGATTGGCTGTCCATTTTATATGGGTAAAGCTCAGTATAAGCTCTGGCAACATACCGATCTAACGATAGATGTGGTCGATGGACGCGGAGCCAGTTTTTCGCTTGAAATACCTGAAGGTAAGCGCTTTATCGTACGTTCAGAGATATGTGCTATATAAGTTTAAATAGCATACACCAGCGGTTTAATGTCCTAGTATTGTTTTGCCATGCCATATGTTGATCGATAAACACCCCTTAGTCATTTTTATTTTATTATTCCAGCAAAATAATAGATACTGTAATGCGTACCCTATTTCAATAAACGCGTTTTAACGAGCACGTTTTACTCAGCATGGATGCTAGAAGGAATGTAAAATGGAATTTGATAAAAAATTTGATTACGTCATCGTTGGTGGTGGTTCAGCTGGCTGCGTACTTGCTAGCCGATTAACAGAAAACCCAGACATTAGTGTCTGCTTATTAGAATATGGCGGTGAAGGCAAAGACCTTGCTGTCCGTGTCCCTGCCGGACTGATTTTGATGGTGCCAGGCAAGCCGCTGAAACTGAATAATTGGTGCTTTCACACCACGCCGCAGATGCACTTGAACAATCGCCGCGGCTTTCAACCACGCGGGCAATGCTTAGGCGGTTCATCCGCTATCAATGCCATGATTTATACCCGTGGTAGTGCGCTCGATTATGAACGTTGGGTAGAACAAGGCTGCGAAGGCTGGGGATTTGATGATGTACTGCCCTACTTTATCAAAGCAGAAAACAATATCCATGGGGGTGATAAGCTGCATGGTGATAGCGGACCGCTGCATGTAAGTGACTTACTGAGTCCGCGTGATATCTCCAAAGCATTCGTAGAAGCCGCCATCACCAATGGTTTAGATCACAATCAAGATTTTAATGGCGAAAAGCAAGACGGTACAGGGCTATATCAAGTCACCCACTTTCATGGCGAAAAACAAGGTCAACGCTGCTCTGCGGCGGCCGCTTATCTACATCCAGTACAAAACCGATCAAATCTGACCGTCATCACCCACGCCCAAGCCAACCGCGTCATTTTTGAAGACAAACAAGCCGTTGGTGTCGCTTATGAAAAAGATGGCGTTGAGCATGCGGTTATGGCGCGTCATGAAGTGATATTATCTGGAGGCACTTTTGGCTCACCCAAAGTCCTGATGTTGTCAGGTATTGGACCTGCTGAGCATCTACAATCGCATGGCATCGACGTCGTGGTAGATGCGCCCGATGTTGGTGGTAATCTACAAGATCACTTAGATGTCGTTTTTGATTACGAGGTCAATACCACTGACGTCATCGGTATTGGTATGGCGACGATTTCGACATTGACCAAAAGTATTCGGCAGTGGAGAAAGGATGGTACAGGCCTCTTGTCTACCAACTATGCTGAAGCGGGCGCGTTCTTTAGTGTCGGTGATGATCCAAAAGAGTGGCCAAATACCCAACTGCACTTTGTCATATCCCGCGTGATTGAGCATGGTCGTGATCTCAGACGTGGCTTTGCGGTCTCTTGTCACAGTTGCTACCTACGCCCTGAAAGCCGCGGTACGGTCAGACTGGACTCCGCCGACCCCTCAGACGCGGTATTGATTGATCCAAACTACCTCTCGCACCCAAAAGATGTGGAATATATGATTGCAGGCGCGGAGCGTACGCGCGCCATCATGCAAGCATCACCCATCGCCAAATATATTACTGAAGACTACCCTGCCCCCTATATCGAAAAAGACGGTATGCTCGGCTATATCCGCAACAAGTCAGATACCATTTATCATCCTGTCGGCACTTGCCGTATGGGCTCAGACAGCAATTCAGTCGTCGATTTGCAATTAAAAGTACGCGGTGTAAATGGCTTAAGGGTCATCGATGCCTCAATCATGCCGACTTTAATCAGCGGTAATACCAATGCGCCAACGATTATGATTGCTGAAAAACTCGCAGACCTTATCAAAGCAAATCACGGTCATATCGAACGAGTCACGCCATAAAACATGGGAAGATATACGTCTTATAATTAGTATTTTTATTTAAGAAACTTACTTACTAAAACTTTATATTCAATAAAATGAAAATAAGCAGATTGTATAAAAGTTTAACCTTTATTTTTTCGTGGTTATTTTTATCAGCATTTTTAAAATAAGGAGAAACTCTAACAAACTTGTCAATAAAGATAGTAAAACAGAACGTTTTCTATCAAATTAGCTTACAGATGTCTTGCATTACCACTGTTGAACAGAGTATATTTAAACCACTTATTTATATCGGTATTTTTTGCAAATCTGAATAATGGTTAATACAACCTGAAATATTTTTTATTTTGCATATTAGAAACACGATATAAACAATTGCTTTAAAGGGAATTAAAAGCACGCTCATTATATTTATAGGTCAAAAACGATCTTATAAATATATTGGCGACTATTTATCATTACATAGGATGTAATAATGCAAAAATCACTCTTCAAACTGACGATGTTGGCGACAGTTATTCTAGGCATCAGTGCCTGTAGCGGCGACAACAAAACCACCGATGAATCTGCTGCCAGCTCAGATGCTAAAGCAGCCAAAACCTTACTTTATTGCTCAGAAGGTAGTCCGGCTGGATTCGATCCAGCACAGTACACTGCAGGTACGGATTTTGATGCGAGCGCCTTTCCCATCTACAACGGCTTAGTAGAATTCAAAAGAGATGGTACTGAGATTCAGCCAGCCTTAGCCGAAAGCTGGGATATTAGTGAAGACGGCAAGACTTATACCTTTAACCTACGTAAAGGGGTTAAATATGGTAAGACCGATTACTTTACCCCAACCCGTGATTTCAACGCAGATGACATTGTCTTTACGCTAGAGCGTATCACCAATCCAGAGTTTGAATTTAATAAAGCCTATCCTGCTGAGTTCCCCTATTCGGTCGGTATGGGGCTACCTGATATTATCTCCAATATCGAAAAAGTTGATGACAATACCGTAAAAATCACCCTAAGCGAAACCAATGCACCATTTTTACAGAACCTAGCGATGCCCTTCGCTTATATCGATTCTGCTGAGTATGCAGAAAAGTTAATGGCTTCTGGTAATGCTGCTGATATCAACACCAAACCCGTTGGTACAGGACCTTTCGTATTTACTTCTTATCAAAAAGACGCGCAAATTCGTTATACCAAAAATCCAGACTACTGGAACAAAGATGATATTCATATCGATAATCTAGTCTTTGTCATCACCAAAGATTCAGCAGTGCGTGCGCAAAAAGTGCAAGCAGGTGAATGTCATGTGTCCGCTTATCCAAAACCTGCCGAAATTGACTCTGTCAAAAAATCTGGTAAGGCCACCGTTCTCGATCAACCCGGCTTTAACGTCGGTTATGTCGGCTATAACGTTGAAAAACCGAAGCTTAGCGACCTTAAAGTTCGCCAAGCATTAGACATGGCAATTAATAAAGACGCTATTATAAATGCGGTTTATCAAAGCGAAGGATTAAAAGCCACCAATCCTATGCCGCCCACACAATGGGGTTACGACAAATCTATCAAAGATGCACCTTATGATGTGGAAAAGGCCAAGTCCCTTATAAAAGAAGCAGGCGCGGACAAACTTGCGATTAATCTATGGTATATGCCCGTTCAACGCCCATACAATCCTAATGCCAAACTCATGGCTGAAATGCTACAAGCAGATTGGGCAAAAATTGGTGTCGATACCAAGCTTGTGACGTATGAATGGGGCGAGTATCTAAACCGCGCTGCTAAAGGTGAGCCTGATGTCATTCTAGCGGGCTGGACTGGTGACAATGGGGATCCTGATAACTGGCTTGGTACGCTACTATCTTGTGATGCGGTCGGTGGCAATAACTACTCACGCTGGTGTAATAAAGACTTTGACACTTTGGTGACTAACGCCCGTCAGATTACCAATCAAGATGAGCGCGTCAACGACTATGTACAAGCTCAGCAGATATTCAAAGAGCAATTGCCTTGGACGACAATGGCGCATTCGGTGGTCACGGTATTCACCGCACCAAACGTCGTCGATTATAAAATTAGTCCGCTTGGCTCAATACGCTTCGATGGTGTAAAGGTTGAATAACCTGATCTGATGACGTCCGGTAAGACATGCATGATTGTTTAATTTATATTCGGCTGGGTCAGACACTCTGCTCCAGCCGTATTTATATGAGTTAAGCGCCTTATTAAGCATTTTTTAAGCATTTTGTCACCGACTCTCTCATCTCTGCCAACATTCTACTCATCGATCTCAAACGATTGAACCACAACTATTGAATTGAGCAGCCCATGCTACTTTACATTTTGCGTCGCATTGCCATTCTAATTCCTGTCTATCTTGGCTTAACGCTATCGACATTCACCTTAATTCGGCTCGTCCCTGGAGATGCTGTCGAGATTATGATGGGTGAGCGTATGGTAGATCCAGAGCTACATGCTCGCGCGTTAGAAAGACTTGGCTTAGACAAACCCCTCATTGTCCAATATTGGGATTACTTAACCGGAATATTGACCGGTGATTTTGGTCAATCCTTTCGTACTCGTACTTCGGTATTACAAGACTTCTTTGCGCATTTTGTACCAACCTTAGAGCTGGCTTTGTGTGCCATTGTCATTGCCAGTGTTGTCGGTGTGAGCTTAGGTATCTTTGCCGCGCTACGACGTGGTACATGGATTGACTACACTCTAATGTCAGGGGCGCTGGCTGGCTACTCTATGCCCATCTATTTATTGGGACCTATCCTCACGGGTATATTCGCCCATTATCTCGGCCTGTTGCCCGTTGCTGGTGTCATATCTGTCGCGCAGTTTTTAGACGTCAAACCTTTATATGGATCATGGTTATTGGGCTCGTTAACATCAGGAGAACCTGGCGCGTTTTGGGACGTGGTCAAACACTTTATCCTACCGTCTATTGCCTTATCGACCATACCACTCGCGATGATTGCACGGATGACACGCTCGGCGATGCTAGAGGTGTTAGATGAGGACTACGTGCGTACAGCGCGCGCCAAAGGCCTATCGCCGCGCCGCGTGATATTGGTACACGTCATGCGTAATGCTTTAATTACTGTGGTGACGGTAATTGGCTTACAGATGGCGACCTTGCTTGCGGGGGCTATTATCACTGAGACTATCTTTAGTTGGCCAGGTGTTGGTAATTGGCTGCTCGATGGGTTTTTCACTCGTGATTATCCTATTGTGCAAAACGGTATTTTATTGGTCGCCACCGCCCTGATTTTGGTTAGTTTATTTATTGATATTTTGTATGGTCTTATCAATCCGCGTATTCGACATACTTCTTAATTTAACATTGATAAATACTCATATTATAAATAGTGGTTATTGGTGTTTGTATGGTCTTGAGTGAGTTTTAGCACATTTTAAATGCTTGCTAGAAATGGAACTCTACATACTTGTAACGCGCTAGCCACTATAGGAACTGCTCATGAAGCCTTCTGTTCTTCCCTCTGATGTCAATCTTATGGCCGCCACACCGCCGTCATCTTGGCAGCTATTTTTATCGACGTTTTGCCGAAATAAAGGCGCGGTGCTTGGTTTTATTGTGCTGGCATTGATGGTCATTATTGCCATCCTTGCGCCTGCCATTGCGCCCCATGACCCTTACGAGTTATTTACTGGTCAAGAGCAGTTGCCGCCTGCCTTTCTGGATGGCGGCAATACCATGTTTTGGCTGGGCACGGATGATGCTGGACGAGACACCTTGTCTCGGGTGATGTATGGCGCGCGTTATTCTCTATTTATCGGTCTGAGCGCGACGACTCTTGCCATGTTAGTCGGTGTTTCATTAGGACTTAGTGCTGCATTTTGGCCCAAGGTTTGGGGCAAAGCGGTCATGCTGGTCAATGATATTTTGATGTCTTATCCGAGCTTACTATTGGCGATCATTATCGCCGCTATCTTGGGGCCTTCTATGACCAATACGATTATTACGATCGCCTTGGTCTGTACGCCACCTTTTATTCGGCTGACGCGCGCAACTGCGATGGTAGAGCTACAGCGTGAGTATTTTATCGCTTCACAAGTGATGGGCGCTGGTGTGTTGCGCTTATTGTTTATCACTATTTTGCCCAACTGTATGGCACCGCTTATCGTACAAGCAACGATGATTTTCTCTTCTGCTATTTTAGAAGCAGGTGCAATTGGTTTCTTAGGCTTTGGTGTACAGCCACCCGATGCTGAATGGGGTGCAATGCTTGGTACGGCGCGTCAATATATTCAGAGTAATGTTTGGCTAGCTATTTGGCCCGGTGTCGCTATTTTCTTAGCCGCATTGTCGATTAACTTGACTGGTGATGGCCTACGCGATGCGCTAGACCCCAAATTAAAGCAGGTGACCTAAGATGACTGAACCATTAATTAAAACGCCTACCACTCACACTTCTATGAATGACGCATCAAAAAAAGAATCACCATTGCTGTTAGATATTGAAAATCTTTCAGTGACTTTCGGGCAAGGGGTGCGCGCTTTTCGTGCAGTCGATGATGTGTCGTTAAAGATTACACAAGGCGAAGTCATCGCAGTCGTGGGTGAATCTGGCTCGGGTAAGTCAGTCACTATGATGGCACTGATGGGGCTACTACCACCCTCTGCAACTGTCCGTTCCAAGCGTGTTATATTCGATGATAAAGACATGCTCAGTATGTCAGCCAAAGAAAAACGCGGCATCATTGGCAAAGATATCTCAATGATCTTTCAAAATGCCATGTCTTGCTTAAATCCAAGCTTTACGGTTGAGATGCAACTGGGCGAAGTACTACGCAAGCATCTAGGCTTGCGTGGTTCAGCAGTACAGACACGTATCTTAGAGCTGTTAGAGCTGGTCGAAATGCCCGATGCCAAAAATCGACTCAAGGTTTACCCACATCAGTTATCAGGCGGTATGAGTCAGCGGGTCATGATTGCGATGGCAATTGCTTGTGAGCCAAAACTACTCATCGCTGATGAGCCAACCACTGCACTGGATGTCACGGTACAAGCACAAATCATGGATTTGCTCAACCGATTACAACGCGAAAAACAAATGGCGATGATACTGATTACCCACGACTTGGGTTTGGTCGCGCAAAACTCGCGTGATGTCGCGGTCATGTATGCCGGACAAGTGGTCGAAACCAGTACTGTGCCGGAGATTTTTCAAAAGCCTGCGCACCCGTATACTGAGGCCTTGCTGCAAGCCATCCCAGAGCTGGCTATCGGTCAAGACCGTCTGAATAGC
The DNA here is from genome assembly GCF_022129225.1 of Psychrobacter sp. Ps7. Taxonomy (NCBI): domain Bacteria; kingdom Pseudomonadati; phylum Pseudomonadota; class Gammaproteobacteria; order Moraxellales; family Moraxellaceae; genus Psychrobacter; species Psychrobacter sp. Ps7. Next base: position 16,804 of record NZ_JADQAH010000052.1, read on the forward strand.
TTGCCCGGTATCGTACCCAGCCAATACGATCGCCCGAGTGGTTGCTTGTTGTCTCCTCGCTGCCCGTACAAAGAGCCTGCCTGTGAAGTGCCACCGCCCATATTGGATACTCCTAATGGCAAAGTGCGCTGTATTCATCCAGAATTACCGAGCGCTCCTTCTCACCTATCCACCTCTCACGCTGCTACATTGGAGTCACAAGTATGAGTAATAAAGTGGTCCTAAAAGCAGACAATCTACACAAGCATTACCCTGTATCTCAAGGTTTGGGTAAAGCAAAAGCATATGTTAAGGCTTTAAATGGTGTGTCGTTTGAGCTTGAGGCTGGCAAGACACTGGCCGTCGTCGGTGAATCAGGCTGCGGTAAATCTACCCTTGCCCGCCAGCTCACACTCATCGAAGAGCCTACTGATGGTGAGTTATTTATCAACGATGAAGCCACCACTGGCTATAGCAGAAAAGCGCTAAAAGATCTGCGTACCGAAATTCAAATGGTCTTCCAAAACCCTTATGGTAGCTTAAATCCGCGCCATACCATTGGCTATCAATTGACTGAACCACTGGATATCCATACCAAACTGTCTAAAGACGACAAGCGTGACAAAATCAATGAGATGATGCGAAATGTGGGTCTGCGCCCCGAACATGCTGGCCGCTATCCGCATATGTTTTCAGGGGGTCAGCGCCAACGTATTGCCCTCGCCCGCGCCATGATGCTCAATCCTAAGATTGTCGTCGCTGATGAGCCTACTTCCGCGCTCGATGTATCGATTCAGGCACAAGTCTTAAATTTATTTATGGATTTGCAGGATGAGTATCGTACTGCTTACGTCTTTATCTCGCATAACTTGTCAGTCGTACGACACGTCGCTGATGATGTGATGGTCATGTATTTGGGTCAAGCGGTCGAACACGGCCCGAAAGAAGCGATTTATAATGCGCCAAAACATCCGTATACCATTGCTTTATTAGCTGCTGCGCCTACTGTGAATGGTCATAAGAATGATTTGACCCTACAAGGTGAGTTACCAAGCCCACTAAATCCACCAAGCGGCTGCGCCCTGCACAAACGCTGCCCATATGCCAAGCAGCAATGCAGCGAGATAGAGCCACAACTGCGTGAATGGGATGGCCGATTGGTGGCTTGTTTACGCTTGGAAGAAATATATGGGTAAGCGATATTTTATGTGTAGCAGCCAATTAGCTTGCGCTGTTCTGCTAGCGATGACGGCTGCCCAAGCAAACGACTCTACTGGCTACATAGGTACAGGCGGTGTTGAGTATCTTAAAAATAAAAATATCAGCATGCATAATGAAGACTTATATATCTCCAAATATAAAATCCGCGTCAATTATGAGTTTAAAAACTTAAGCAATAAGGATATTACCGAAACCGTTTTATTTCCTATGCCAGCTGTCCCCAGCTCTACAGACTCAGATTTTGCTGATATTAATGCCACTTATGACAACTTTGAAGTTTGGATAAACGGTAAGCCTATCATTCCTAATCAGCATGTCCGTACTTTTATGCGGCCAATTGTCGTCAAAGATGGCGATAGAACCTATGCAGACACCTCTATTGATACGACTGAAATATTTAAATCCTGTGGTCTTAACGAGGCTGATATGATGGGACCTTGGACGTATCAAGTTGACACTGAATATGTCAATCAACAGCTTTTAGATTGTAATAATAAGGCACTAGATAGATTCATCTATGATAGAGAAAGTCTTTATATACCTTGGGATTCGCAGGTTATCTATAGTTGGGAGCAAAAATTCAAAGCCAATGCGACGACCAAAATCAAGCATTCATATACACCGCTTGTAGGTGGCTCAGTTCATCTAGGTGAAGAACAATTCCCAGATTTTTGCGTAGACAGTTCAACTCAGAGAGGATTTCACAAGGGTGGTGGTCGTCCCTATCATGCCTTAAGCTATATATTGACTACGGGGGCTAACTGGGCCAAACCGATTAGCAATTTCAAACTTACCGTAGAACGCGATCCTAATGAATTGGTGTCGTTTTGCTGGAAAGGAAAGGGTAAAGTCAAAAAGGTAAGCGCAACGACGTTTGAGATTAAAGAGACTAACTTTGTGCCAACGCACGATTTTGATGTGGCTTTTATTATGAAGTAAAGTTGAGTTTGTAGAGTGTACCCAGCGCATCGATAAAACTTGTTTCGACGGTCATCTTGTCGCTGGGTTTTCGTGAACAAAACCAAGCAAAAAAACAAAAATATTAGCCTCAGCATCTGATGCTTTAAAAGTGGGGAAATATGCGAAGCATGGGTCGGTGTTCTTTAAAGGCTAAGCAATATTTACTACACCTCGGCACTTTGGAAACTGCGCGCAGCCATAAAAGAATTGTCCTTGGTGCTGGCCTTTTTTTGCAGTGCGTTTAACCATCTCTCCATTACATTTCGGGCAAGTTGGCGCTTGGACGAGATTAGCAGTAGGGTTTGTCGCCTCAAATATTGTAGGTGCTTCCACCTGTGGCTCAGGCTCTACAATCTCAAACGGTGTAAGGAACGCTTTATTGTCCATATCATATGGTGTATTTGTCTGCTGAATATTCAGACTCTCAGTTAGTAACTCGCTAGATTCAATCTCAGTCTGACCAGACCATCGCAGCACTTCTCGGCTTTTCAGCGTGGCTCGTTTAGCGGTTTCTTTTATTACCGGCTCGAGTGTAGGCTTACTGGCAGTTTTAGCAATTGTTTTATCAGTGGAGTTACTGCTAGGCTGTTTGTTTGAGAGGCTATGCTTGTCTTTTAGATAGGCTTTATGCTCTCTATTGGTGCGCCAAGATTTGCTAAATCTGTTGCTATTAATCTGCTCAACGATAGACTTGACCTCGTCTTCAGTCAGTATCTCACCTTGTTTCTTCTTCACATAAGAGACCCTCCCACCTGTTAATACGTGTTCGGGCAACTCATCACGGGTTTTCAGCTCACATTCACCGATGAAAGCAATCATCGAATGAAAGTAGCTCAGCTCCAATCCTAATAAATCTGCGAGAGTCCTAATGTGCAAGTAGTTTTGGCGTAATGGGTTTTGGAATTTATACTTACTTCCATTTGGGAAAGCTTGCGTCCACTGCTTTTGCTTCTCGCTACCATATATCCAGCCTTTATAATTCTTGGTTTCGATGACAAAGATGCCGTATATGGAGACGATAATATGATCGATTTGGGTACTGCCACCATTGGCTCTTGGCAAGGTAATACCGTTTAATCGGTGATAGACATCTTTTTCAAGTTTTAGCCACATGGCGACATTGATAACGGTCTCGCCTAGAAAGCCTTTGAAAGTGGATTTGAGGGACATGGTTTTTTTCTTGAAAGTGGTTATGAAAAAATAAATAACGTTCAATATCAATATACTAATTACTTTTGGTTAAAATTACCGATCTACAATTGCTGTTCTGACGATAGTTAAACCAATGACGCCAAGCAACGCCCCTGTAACTTTATCGATGTAATAAGCAACTTGGGTAAATTTAGCGCGTACTTTGCGAGTCGACAATAGAAATATGACGGCAGTGTCCCACGCGAATACCACAACAGTCATCCAAATACCTAAGCCCAATTTGAACACAAAACTTATTTCTGGTGTCAACACTACAGTGAATAAACTGAGATAAAAGAGTAGATTTTTAGGATTAAATATTCCAGACAAAAACCCTGCAGTAAATTCTTTTAAAAAAGTTGTCTTAGGTATATTTGAATGGGCTGATTGGGCTACCTGAAATTGGTCATACGCATCTTTTCGTGCGCGTAACGCCTGTATACCAAGATACATTAAAAACAACCCACCAATGATTTTTAGCGTAATCATAATAGGTGCAGAGGCGGCTAAAATTGAGCCAACGCCAATTAGACATAGACCAATGTACACAGCATTAGCAAAGGTGATACCGAGCGCAACCCCTATTGCGTCTTTACTGTCGTTCTTAATCGCACTCTTTACGATCAATACAAAATCCGGTCCAGGACTCAATAGTGCAAGAAAATGCGCCAAGCCGACCGTGATAAAAATACTCAACAAATCCCAGTTCATAATTAGTCCGTACTCTGTTTTTTTTAATTATGGACTA
>NZ_JADQAH010000053.1:0-12768 GCF_022129225.1 Psychrobacter sp. Ps7
TAAAAACACTGGTGAAACTCGTCGATGATCATGGCACCAATGTCCTGAGCCAAGCGGTCAATAGTCTCACCAGTATCGAAAATGCTGACTATGTTATCTCCACTGCCCACAAAGCGAAAGGGCTCGAATGGGGAAAGGTACAGCTGGACGATGATTTCTATTATGATGTGACCACCAATGCAGTCAAGATCAGCCCTGAAGAGTTGCGTTTGCTCTACGTCGCTTGCACACGTGCCCAGAGCAATTTGGACATCCATAATATTAAAGACTTGATATCGGGTTTGCAGACAGGCAAAAAAGTGATTTTTGGTAATACTTAATTTTTCTCAGTTAGTCACTCTCTGTATTTGCCACTCTAAACCTCTAGCCTACCTGTCTTTATGGCAATCCTTTAATAGCACCCTTTTAGCAGTGAACAACAAGCATGAATACTAATCAGCAACTTCAAATACGTCAAAATACCATCCGTCAGTTATTCGCCAATCCCGTCCGCCTGCTCGCTCCAATGGAAGGCTTGACCGATCCATTAATGCGGCAAATCCTCACGCAAATTGCATCAGACTTGGGTCGCCCTTATGATTGGTCGGTTAGCGAATTTATCCGTGTGACTCAGCACGTATTGCCTGCGCATGTATTTTATAAATACGTTCCAGAACTGCGTCATGATGCTAAAACTGCCTCTGGCACGCCTATTCATATCCAGTTGCTCGGTAGTGAAGCGCAACTCATGGCAGAAAATGCTGCTTATGCTGCCGAGCTTGGTGCGCCGGCGATTGACATCAACTTTGGTTGCCCTGCCAAGACGGTCAATAGCCACCGTGGTGGTTCCGTATTGTTGGATGAACCCGAAACCATGTATCAGATTATCAGCGCAGTGCGGCAAGCTGTTCCCGTTCATATTCCAGTATCAGCCAAAATTCGTTTAGGTTACACCGATACCAGCCGCATGGATGATATCAAAGCTGCGATTAGCGACAGTGGTACTGATTGGCTGACCATTCATGCACGGACCAAAACTCAAGGCTATAAGCCGCCAGCCTATTGGGACAAAATCCAGAGCTTTAACACGCTAGATATTCCAGTCATTGCCAATGGCGAGATATGGAATGCCGAGCACGCGCAAAATTGTATGGTACAAGCTGGTACAGAACATCTGATGTTAGGTCGCGGCGCGGTTACCCGTCCAGATTTGGTTGCTCGAGTGGATTGCGGTTCAGATGATGCCATGCTAAGTGCGGCAACGTTGTCGTGGGAAGCGATGGTCACCCATCAGATAAGATTTTTGGAAGGTCGGGCTAAAACTGAGGTGATATTAGTGGGTCGTTATAAGCAATGGCTTGCGATGCTCATCAAAGGCTATAGCGAAGCAAAAGTTTTATGGGACAGTATTAAAAGAGAAAAAAATAAAGCAGCTATCATTAGTGCACTGCAAGCCAGTGTGCGCCAATAATAGCTGCTTTTATCTTAAAGGCAATCTGTTTTAAAACAGCACTATCTTAAAGCCAGTCTGTCTAACGAATAAGATTAAACACTCACTCTAATTGCTAAATAGAATAGCATCAAACAACAGGCAATCGATAACGCCCAAAGTATGGAGCGAAACGTCGCCAAATTAGTAATATAAGCCACACAAAAACCGATACGAATCAGCACGTACAACCAAGCCAGTATATTGATAATAGATTGTGGGACAAAGAACAGCATTGCCGTCAGTACTGCTGCCAAAAATATTGGCAACGTCTCATAGCTGTTTTGCTGGGCCGCGTTAGCACGTGCGGCCGCGCCCGTCGTACCTTGTAAAAAATCACGTGGATGGGCATTGTCAGCCAAACTAAAGCCGCCAATAGCTTTCGCTGTCAATGCCATGGCAAGCGGTAGTAAACTTGCTACGACCATCGCCCAAATGGCGGACGCTGCTGTATCAGAGACTAATTCCAGAAGTGCATTCATTAGTATACTTGCCCCTACCCTGCAATCACTTCGAAATCATGGGTGACGTTCACCCCACCTTGTACCAACATTCTACTGGCTGAGCAGTATTTTTCTGCGGACAGTTTTATGGCCTTCTCTACTTGGCTTTCTTTGACATCTTGGCCTGTCACCACAAAATGCATGTGAATGTCAGTATAGACAGCTGGTACAGTTTCAGCACGCTGAGCTGTCAACTCGCAACGCACGTCTGTCACCTCTTGGCGCGATTTTTGTAAAATCGCTACCACATCGTAGCTAGCACAACCACCAAGCCCCAATAGAATCAGCTCCATCGGACTTGCACCTTTTTCTTTATCGGCATCGATCTGTACATTATGCCCTGATGGTGACACGCCCATAAATGCTTTGTTTTCTTGCCACGTTACACTTGCTTTTGACTCTGACATCTTGACCATTCCTTATTTTAATTAGCTCGTTGCCCGATTTTTATTTTCTGGCAATATGTTTTACTTGGCTAGTGTAGCATAAGCCAATGGCACATTTTATCGAGCGCTTATCATCCAAAATCATTATCATTATGAATAGCTCACCTATTTGTCTTTTGCTGCCTTATTTTTAATTAAACCTTTTTACTAAAATTTTCTTAGCAGTGAATTAACATTCATACACCGCCTACTGTTTATTATTCAAACCTATCCTCTTATAGTTCGAACCTCTCTTTGCAGTAAGATTTTCCAAAATACATTACAAAAGTTTAATTATAACTGGTTGATTTTAAACAGTTAAGCTCGTGAAACATTTTATAGCAAAATACTGTTACACATTTTGCTTGTTTCTTGGTTTAATAACGGTAATGAATCTTATTTTGACCTAATATCGACAACCATCACCTTATAATAATTATGATTGCTGTCACGGTTCTAGCTCAAAATAAGCTATTTTAAATAAATTAAAAAGGTTTAATCATGATAGATGCAGACGGCTTTCGCGCCAATGTCGGCATCATCTTGGCAAATACACAAGGGCAGGTTCTGTGGGCAAAACGTATTGGTCACAACGCTTGGCAGTTCCCACAAGGCGGTATCGACCGTGGGGAGACGCCGATGGATGCGATGTATCGCGAGCTCTGGGAAGAGGTCGGCCTGCATCCGCGTCATGTAGACTTATTGGCAGTGACGCAAGATTGGTTGCGTTATCGTCTGCCAAAACGCTATGTGCGGCATGGACAGCACCCTTTATGTATTGGGCAAAAACAGAAATGGTTTTTGCTACGCTTAGATGAGACGAACACTCAACATATCCGCTTTGATGAGGGCAAACCAGAATTTGATCATTGGCAATGGGTCAGTTACTGGTATCCACTTGGACAAGTGATTCATTTTAAACGAGGCGTTTATCGTCGTGCCTTGCAGGAGCTAGTGCCTGAGCTACCTCTAAGACAAGAGCTGATTATTCCTGAACAAGACAATCACTTGTTGATAGGATGAACTGACATTCTGATTAAAAGTAACACCTAATAGAAGAGCCTGTATCCTTTAGATGCAGGCTCTTCTATTATATAGCGATTATATCTTGCGGAATAATTATGGCTTGATAGCAATTTTTAGTACGCCGTCACGCTGATGCATGAACAAGTCATAGGCCTCTACAATATCATCCAAGGCATAGGTATGCGTCACCATCTCTGATAAATCCACTCGACCGGACTCGATGACATTCATCAATCGGCGCATACGCTCTTTACCTCCTGGGCAGAGAGCCGTTCTTATCGTATGATCGCCAAGACCAGAGGCGAAATGAGCCATTGGAATGACTAAATCTTCAGAATACACACCCAAGCTTGAGAGTGTACCGCCTGGTTTTAATATTTTGAGACATTGCTCAAACGTAGACTGTAAACCTAACGCCTCGATACTGCTATCCACCCCGCGACCACCAGTGATTTTCATGATCTCATCAACCACGTCAATTTCTGTGAAGTTTAGAGTAATATCTGCTCCCAGTTTTTTTGCCATGGCCAAACGGTCATTATTGCCATCGACAGCGATAATCATCGAGGCGCCTTTAATCCTTGCCCCAGCAGTAGCGCATAAACCGATAGGTCCTTGTGCGAATATAGCAACCACATCACCGATCTGAATATTGGCGTTTTCTGCGCCTTTGAAGCCTGTCGACATAATGTCAGGGCACATCAACACTTGCTCATCCGTCAGTCCATCTGGCACTGGACATAGATTGGCCTGCGCATCTGGCACTAGCACATACTCTGCTTGCGTACCGTCAATGTGATTACCAAAACGCCAGCCGCCTGTGGCTTTATAACCGTGACAAGAACATCTACCATCTGCATCAAGATAACCACCGTCTTGTGACGGGAAACCATCTTGACTGGCATAGGAGGTAAACGTTGGGCAAATGGCGCCAGCAATGACTCGCTGCCCTTCTTCATAGCCCATGACTGCGCTACCAAGCTTTTCAATGATACCTACTGGCTCGTGACCAATGGTTAAGCCTTTTGCAACGGCATACTCACCTTTAAAGATATGGATGTCAGTACCACAAATGGTCGTGGTCGTAATTTTTACCAAGGCATCATTAGGGCCTACATCAGGGATTTTTTTATCTACAATTTCAATTTTACCTGGTTCAATAAATATCAGTGACTTCATCATGCTCATTTCACACTCCTTGTTTTATAAACATTTACTCAACTGGTATGAACTTTAGTGACATCTATATTTATCTTACGCCATATAAATAGTAATTTAAAGTAAAATCCATTCTTTAATAAAGGGATTGTTGATTCTCTATTGTTAGATATTAAAACTGTAGTATCAACCTTCTCATGAAAATTGTACGTAATCCTCATTAAGAGTAGATGAAAAAGCTAATAGATTAAAAACCCATAGGCTACTTATGACTATCATGCCGACATTCTTTATAATTATCATGCTGACACTCTCGGCTTACTAATCTAGCAATATCATCCACTGCTGAATCTGCCAACAGAGAATGACATTTAAGGGTTACAATGCTTTGGGTACGTGTCGCATAAGTTGGCAAATTATTTTGCGTATAATTAAAAGCAACAGGCTCTATATAAATAGAAGACAGAATCTGCTCAATCTCAACAGCCACTCCAGTCTCCGGCAGCTTATCCACTGGCGCTTGCGTATTATCAGACAATACCGCAAAGGCAGCTTCTTGCCAGTACTCAGGTTCGCTATTCTCAGCGATTAGTGGCAATATTTCTTGGCGCAGCCTGCCTCGCAGCTTTTCAGTTTTAAACCAGCTGTCCTCAGGCTGACCATTGGAAATGATATGCAGTCCTGCATATAGTGGCATAGGAGCATGACCACGATTATTGACAATAACGGCTTGTGTTATATCACCAATAATGAGATTGAACCCAGCATAGTTTTGCAAACTAATCTGCCGTGCAAACTCCATCGGGCTTATATCACTGGTTAAGAAATCCGTGACTAGCGCCCCGCGTGAGCGCTCATCAGAGCTTGCCTGCACGCCATCGCGAAAATTCAATACCGCAGCCCAACGTCCGTTTTGCTGATAATATTCTTGAGGCGCTTGATGACTGTATTGATGATTGGCTTGATGGGGCTGTTGATGAATACCCAGCCAAGTACCGCCACTTTGTACATCGCGTCCTGCAAAAACAGGCTTATCTTCCCATTGATGTAGCAGCTCTGTCGGACGCTGCAAAAACTCATCGCGATTGGACAATAACACCAAAGGCAGCTCATCAAATAGTTGCCAAGCAATGGCGACAATACACATAAGACTCCTAATTTTACTAAAAATGTGCTTAATAACATGTCATTGCTTAGCGAATGGCCAAGCTTGATTTCGGTTTGAACTTAGTTCACTGACAAATTAGTTCACTGATAAGTTTTTGCTAGCAGGATAACTAATCTGAGAGGTCGACTGTATGACTTTCGATTGTTTACTTGGTAAATCAAACTCCCACGCAACCATACCTTTATTGTCATTCCAGTCACGCTCAGTCACTGGCGGTGTATGAGTGACGGTTACTTTAAGACTATCGTCGCGGCTAATCGGCTCACTGCCCAATACTTGTAGATGCATAGATCGGTTGTGCTGATTGTTAAATTGATAAGCTTGGGTTTTAGTCAAGGTTTGCGTGCGATTAAACGCGCCTTTATCACCCTGCTTATCTTCATCAGCTATCTGCTTTACGATGGTATTAGGGTCAATACCAAAACCGATACCTTGCTCTTTGAGCGCTTGATAACTATAGCGCGCCTGCCCGACATAATTATCATCACGGTATAATTGTAGCGAACCATCTACCCAAGCTGGTGTCAAGAACGGTGCGGATGCATACCAATAGCCAGCTTCCTCCACACTCGGCGTACTACGAATCCATAGCTTGCTACTGCCCGACTGCTCATCAATGACTGTCCGTACGCGCCTGCCATCGCTTGGAATACTAATACGCTGCGGCAAGCGGTATTCGGTAATGCCGTTTTTATTCTGACTGCTAACGGTAAAGCTTGGCAGCGGCGCCATGTTAGGTGTCGAGGCACCGCCATAGCTGTCTCTTGCAGTTACCACAACAGACATGTTTTCCGCCATAGGTGGTACAGATATAGTCCGGTTTTCTCTATCTTCTTCATATAAAGAAAAACGCTCAACTCGTGGCAATTGGCTGGTGGTGTTTTGATTGGGATTGACAGAGCTTAGCATCAAAGGGACATTGAGCCAGTTTTCTCCTGTCTGCTGGGCAATAACCGCAGAGGCAATGATATTTAATTGCTTGGTTTCAGTATTCAGCCTTGCTTGATACGTTGGCTCCCAACCCGCGCCGCGTACTTGATAGTGCAGTTTCACACTGCTTGGTACTCGACTGGCAGTACGTACACTCACTTGAGTCACACTATTTTGAGTGGAAGTCGCGCTGCCTGCCATTAGTTGGTTGAGCGCATTTTGCGCACGGGCTTGGCGCTGCTGAATTTCTAGTATGCGTTTATTAATACTGACCGCTTGGGTTTCCAGATCGCGCGCATTATTGGCAAGCGTGCCATCTGTACTGATTTGCGTGACCTTGGTTAAATTCTGCAAGTAAGCTTTAGCTAAGCGTGCCGCTTCTAACTCAGCATTGATAACTGCCAAATTATCTTGCTGTGTCTGCACTCTCGCCTCACCTTGATACTGACACTGTGCTGCTTGCTCATCGCTTAAAGTCTCGATACTGACTTCACCAATATTGATGCCATTTGCTGCTTGTACGCTCACACTGTCTTTATCGATATAAGGGGACAGACAAGAAAAAACCAGCGTCTGCTCACCGCTACCATTAATTGGTAACGCACGAGTTACGCTGGCTAAGCCCTGATAAATGGTCACTTGCTCAATACTACTGTTAGCTGCCTGAGCAGGAGTCAAAGCTAAAGCCGCTAAGCTAAATAAACCCAGTGGCGTCAACTGTTTTTTAGAGGGTAAAAAATTAGGTAATATTGCTACTTTTGATAACTTAGCTTGCATAATCATTCCTTAAAAATACGGTTAATCCATTAATACGGTGCATTAGCGCAAGCACGCAGTATCTAACGCCTCATTAAATATAATGAGGCAATATTCATGATGGCACTTATCTTCAGCAACTTTTTTATATCTTAGCGGTTTTCTGGCTTTCTTTCTAGATGTTACCCGTAGCAGATAAGTTGTTACCATGAGATGAGCCTCACCGTAATTTGGTATGCCTCACTGGCTATTTTTGCTATTATGAGCAGCATTCTATTACCAAATTTATGATGCCCTTATGATGATACATCCTCAGTACGATCCTGTAGCGCTGTCTTTGGGTCCAGTAGAAGTGCACTGGTATGGCCTAATGTATTTGTTGGCATTTGCCGCCGCCTTTGGTCTGGCTTGGTATCGCAGCACCAAACGTGACAATTGGAACACTGACATGGTGTCCGACTTGGTATTTTTTGGCGCACTTGGCGTCATTTTGGGCGGTCGTGTCGGCTATGTATTGTTTTATCAATTCGGTGAATTTTTACAAAACCCCGCTTACCTTTTCAAAGTCTGGGAAGGCGGTATGTCTTTCCATGGCGGCATGATTGGTGTCTTACTGGGCATGTTATATTTTGCCCGTAAGTATAAAAAGACCCCGTTTCAGGTGCTGGACTTTATCGTTCCTTGTGTGCCAACGGGCTTGTTATTTGGTCGTATTGGCAATTACATCAATGGCGAGCTATGGGGCCGCGTCTCTAACGGTGGCTACAACTGGCTTACCTACTTCCCGCAAGCGGCTGCTACTGATATGCAGCAATTGCAAACCAACCCTGAGCTGCAAGAGTTGATGCTTGAAGTAAATGGGCAGTATTTGCTACCTCGTCATCCCTCACAGCTGTATGAGGCACTTGCCGAAGGGTTATTATTATTCCTATTCCTATGGTGGTATTCATCAAAACCGCGCCCACGTATGGCAGCATCGGCAGTATTTTTATTGGGCTATGGCATCAGCCGCTTCATCATTGAGTTTTTCCGCCAACCAGATGCGGACCAAGGATTTGTATTACTAGGTTGGATGACCAAAGGGCAGATACTCAGCGCTCCCATGATTATTATTGGTTTCATTATGCTGGTATACGCTTACAAACGCGGTATCTATGACTGGGGTAAGCAGTCGGCTTATTAAGCACTAATTCACATCAAGTAGCCTGTTAAAAAACAATACAACTATGCGTTTTAATAGCGTAGAAGAGCAATTTTATGACCATGAGCAACTCCATTATTAGTAACAACAAGCAGCGTAAAAACGAGCAAGCCTATCTAGATTTGCTGCATCTTGTCCTGACTGAAGGCACTGAAAAAGGCGATCGTACTGGCACTGGTACGCTGAGCCACTTTGGCGCGCAGCTACGTTTTAATTTAGCCGATGGTTTTCCATTATTAACCACCAAAAAAGTCCACTTTAAATCTATCGTCTATGAGCTATTTTGGTTTTTAAGTGGCAGTACGCATGTTGATTATCTACAAGCCAATGGCGTACGCATTTGGAATGAATGGGCAACCGCAGAGCAAACGGCTCGTTTTAATCGTCCTGCTGGTGATTTAGGCCCTGTCTATGGTCATCAGTGGCGCAATTATGGCGCAAGCCAGCATGAAGATGGGAGCTATAATAATGATGGTATCGATCAAATCACCCAAGTCATTGAACAAATAAAAACCAATCCCAATTCAAGACGTTTGATTGTGTCTGGTTGGAATCCCGGTGAAGCAGATCAAGTTGCGCTGCCGCCTTGTCATACGCTATTTCAGTTCTTTGTTGCGGATAATAAACTGTCATGCCAGCTCTATCAGCGTTCAGCAGATTTATTCCTAGGCGTGCCATTTAATATTGCCAGTTATGCCTTGCTGACCCATATGGTCGCGCAAGTATGCGGATTAGAAGTGGGCGAATTTATCTGGACGGGTGGCGATTGTCATATTTATCAAAACCACCGCGAGCAAGTTGAATTACAGTTGACGCGTGAGCTTTATAAGCTACCAACGCTGACGCTTAACTCTAATGTGAATGATATTTTTGCTTTCAAATACGAAGATATTAGCGTTGATGGTTACGAGTCGCATCCTGCGATTAAGGCAAAGGTTGCAGTCTAGCCTTTGTTTGATTGAAAGTTTTAAATAAATGCAGCAAATGCAAGTAGCATGTTAAAGACAATAAAAAGGATACGTTATGAGTTATGCCCACACCGAAGTTGCCCAAATCGCAGCTATCAGTAGCAACCGCTGTATCGGCAAAGATAATGAGCTACCGTGGCATATCTCAGCAGATTTGCAGCACTTTAAAAGCATGACGACTAAACAAAATGATGGTGCGATTCAAGGTATCGTCATTATGGGTCGTAAGACGTTTGAATCAATGGGCAGCAAGCCTTTGCCAAAACGCGTGAGCTTCATCATCAGCACCCAGCTAGATTATGCCGAACAAAAAGGTTTGGTCGGTAAAAGCAATGCTTACGTGGTGCATAATTTAGATGATGCATTAACGCAAGCGGCAAGTCTGGCACATGGTGCGCATCTGGATACTATTTGGGTGATTGGTGGCGAGCGCGTTTTTAGCGACGCCTTAATGTATACCGACCGTATTGAACTGACTCATGTCGATACTGAAATCACTGATGGCGATGCATTTTATCCTGAATTGCCAAATGAGTTTGAAGTGGCCGAAGAATCTGAGCAAATGCACGATGAAAAAAGTGCACTAGATTTTAAATTTGTGACTTATAAAATAAAAGCAGACTAGGTCAGCTGGTTATGAAACTACTACCCTTTATCTTTACTGGCATATTACTATCGGGCTGTCAGAGTCTAGCGACAAGAGAGCCTGTTATTAAGCCTGCTGAAATATTGCGTCAACCTCAGTTCACAGTTCCACACAGAGCAGCTAGACGTTTGAAAGCTGGTGAGGAATATGAAGTTGTCCTGAGCATATTGATTGATAAATCTGGTCAAATTAGTTCCATTTCTGTTACTGAGTCATCAGGCGTCGTGTCATTAGACCTAAGAGCTCTACGTGATGCTAGAAAAATGATATTCAAAGCCGGTACTAAGGATAATGAGTTTATTACAACAAAAGTTACTGTACCCATTACCTATGTAATACCTTAGAAACTGTTTACCCTACTACTAAAAATTTAGACAGATAGACAGGTAGGTAGAATGTAAATGCCTACTCGTGCAATACTTTATAAACCGTTTTTGCAAGTACTGGCCCAATCCCTTGCACGCCTGCCAATTCTTGCTGCGATGCACCGAGCAATTGTTGCAATCCGCCAAAATGATTGAGTAAATCACGGCGGCGCTTTTCACCCAGCCCAGGAATCACCTCTAATACTGACGATGAACGGCGCTTATCACGCTTCTTACGATGCGCTGTAATCGCAAAACGATGTGCCTCATCGCGAATATGCATCAGTAAATGCAGCGCCTTGCTATCCATCGGTAAATCTAACGGCTCATGATCGATAAAATGCAGCACTTCAAGCCCAGCCTTACGTCCTTCGCCTTTTGCCACGCTAATCAGCAAAGTATCACCAAGAATACCCAGCTCGGTTAGCACTTCTTTAGCGATGCCAAGCTGACCTTTACCCCCATCAATCAGCAACAGATCTGGCAATGGCTGCTTCTTATAACGCCGTGTCAGCACTTGTTTCATTGCGGCATAATCATCGCCACCGACAATGTCATGAATCGCATATTGGCGATAATCACGGCGACGCGAGCCACCTTGGTCAAATACTACGCAGCTACCAATGGTCGCCTCGCCCATGGTATGGGAGATATCAAAACACTCTATGCGATCAATGGTTCTATCAGTGACGTCCGCTAAGACATCTTTTAAGGCACCAAAGCGCGCATGCAACTCTAAATAGTCGCCCAGCTTGGTTTTTAGGGCATTATTGGTATTGAGTTTGGCTAAATCTAACCATTCGGCACGGTGCTCACGGACACTGGTTTTGATCACGACTTTACTGCCAAAATGGCTCGCTAGCGCTTCACTGACCGCCACCTGATCCGGTAATTCATGACTCAACATGATTTCAGGTGGCAAGTCATCCGTTACCTGAAAATAAAATGAGGTAATAAATGCTGATAAATTGTCCGCCAAAGGCTCGCTACTATCCACATCAGGGAAGTGATTCTTACCGCCCAACACACGACCGCCACGTACGGTCAAGACGTTGACGCATGTCATGCCCGCCTGACTAGCGATAGCAATCACATCCGCCTCACCTTGTACGGTATAAACGGCTTGCTTAGCTTGTACTTCACGCAGCATAGACAGCTGATCGCGATAAAACACGGCCTTTTCAAAGTCTAATTCTTCAGCAGAAGCTTCCATTTTTTCAATCAAAGCACTATGAATATCGCTAGAGTCGCCTTTTAGGAAACGAATAGTATTATTGACATCTTCCATATATTCTTCAGGCAATACCAAACCCACGCAGGGCGCACGGCAACGCTTAATCTGATACTCAAGACAAGGACGCTTACGTTGCTTAAAAAAAGTATTGGTACATTGGCGCATTTGAAACATTTTCTGCATCAGCACCAGTGTCTCTTTGGCAGCATGAGCAGAGGGAAAAGGACCGAAAAAGCGACCTTTTTGGTGATTGCCTTTACCGCGACCATAAGCCAATCGCGGGTAAGGTTTATCCGCTGAAATAAACACATAAAGGTAAGATTTGTCATCACGCAATAGCACGTTATAAGGCGGACGATATTCTTTAATCAAGTTTTGCTCGAGCAATAACGCTTCGGTCTCACTACGGGTAATAATGGTTTCAATATTATGTATCCGTGCCACTAGCGCTCGTGTTTTTGGATGGTCAATGGTTTTAGCAAAGTAGCTATTCACACGGTTCTTAAGCGACTTAGCTTTGCCGACATATAAAATATCGCCATTTTTACCCAGCATTTTATAGACCCCTGGCAAATTTGGTAGGCGCTGGATTAAATGCTTAAGACGGGCTTTCTTGTCATCGACAGGACTCGATTCTGAGACATTGACCATAGATTTTTTTGCTCTTAAAAGTCTTGTAATACTGCTAGTTATGGGGCGGTAGTCATTGTTTTACAAGCCAATTATTATCATAGCATCACCCATAAAAAAGCCAGCACCAAGGCTGACTTTTTATAGGTAAGCAAGATGCTATTAATGGCGGAAGTTTGCCATCAGTGCTGGAATACCCGGTAGCATACCAACAATAGCCATCACACCTGTCAACACCACAAACATAATACCCGGTATGATCCAGCGGCTCATTTTAGTCAAATTGGCAC
>NZ_JADQAH010000053.1:12868-20116 GCF_022129225.1 Psychrobacter sp. Ps7
ACCACAAACATAATACCCGGTATGATCCAGCGGCTCATTTTAGTCAAATTGGCACTGCGTTCTTTAGAACCAATTAAGCCTAAATTATCCAGTAATAGCGTGAGCGACCAACCAAATGCAGGATTTACGAGTGCAGAAGCAAACACTACAATTGCAGCAGACTGCGTGGTTTTACCTTCGCGGGTCATCTCCATACCAGCTTCAAGTAGTGGGATAAACACACCAACGATCAAGGCCACACACATCACTGGTTGCCAGATGGCTAAATCCATCGGATAACCCCAAACCCCTGCGATAATACAGAACAATGCTGTCAATAAGGCACCAGCAGGAATCGGACGTTTGGCAATCGCTGCTGGGACAATATAAGTGCCCCACGATGACGCAAAGTTAGCACCGCCCAATACAGAGCCGACGACCTGACGAAACGATGCGCTGGTCATTGTATCATCGATATCCATGAGTACCTTTTCAGTACGTTTAGGATAGCTGATTTTTTGAAAGACCTGATGGCCTAAAAAATCTGGTGACCACATCGCAACCGCCAAAATAGCAAACGGCAGTACGACAATGAAGCTTTCAACCGTCGGTAATCCTAGCATCCAACCGGTATTTTCACCCCACCAATACATCGGGTTCATGTTTGGTAAACCTGGTGCAGTTTTGAACTCAAAGGGTGCACCCAATGCAAATGCAAGTCCGCCACCTAGTACACAGCTTAGCGGAACTGCAAGCCAGCGTTTTTGCCAATGCTCAAGTAATGCATATAGCAGGATAGTGGCCAAAATAATGAAAAAGGCAATATGCGACATGCCAATACCTTCTGCCCAAGCAAAGAGGTTTTTGACCTGTGAGGTGGTACCGATAAACCCTAAGTAAATCAAGAGGCCACCGCACACGCCTTTACTGGTCAAGTTTGCCAGCAGACTGCCCCCTTTACTGATTGCCAATAGCAAGCCGAAGGCACCGATGAGCAGACCAAAGGCCATGGGATGGCCGCCAGCGGCCACGACAATAGGAATAAGCGGAATAAGGGGGCCGTGAGTACCTGCAAGGTTGGCTGTCGGGAGTAGAAATCCTGAAAATAAGATGATAAAAAATGAAACGATTAATAGCTCATAACGAACGTTTTCTAAAACAAACGCATCGCCCAAACCAAGTGGACCTGCAAATGTTGCAGCAATCGCACCCACCATAACCACTTTACCAATCGTTGCAGCCATTGCAGGAATAGTATCTTCATACTCAAAGCGATAATCACGAAACGGCAAATTGGGACGCCAGCGTTTTGGCTGCATGATTTGTAATTCATGATTCAGATAAGCGTCACGACTGTCAAAGCTTGCGCTTGGTTTGTGTAAATCAAGGTAGCTACCTGATGGCTCGCTGTCGTAATTAGATGGATTTGATGACTGCTGATTAGACCCTGAAGAAGGGATCTGAGTGTTACTCATCACATTTCCTTATGTCGACTGAGGCTTTATTTAACTGATAATTTGATAGTGAAATTTAATGTGACTAAAGCGTCTATTAAAAATTGCAAGCCATTGTATGACATAAGAACTCGAAATGCGAACTTAGAACCACTCAAAAAGTCCGTACACTATTATAATATATAAATGAAAGTTTCCATTTAATGCAAAATTAAACTTAATAGAAAACCATGAGGAAAAAACACACTTAATATAAACTTTAAATTAGAATAAATGACCTTTTTCTTAATAATTATCTGTATCTAGATATTTGTTATCACATAACTAAATATTAAAGATAGTTATAATAAATAGTTTATTATAACTTTTAAGTAACTATAGAAAATCCATGTCAGTTACGCTTTAAGCCTAGCGGTTTTGATATTTTTTACTTATGATAAATGCCCTTTCGTGACTGCTCTTTGATAGAAGTACACTAAAAAATTTGACTCAAACAGTATCACTAAAAAATATAAAAGAAGCAATAGGACGAATTTATGAGGTTGCTACCCACCAATTTTGAGACGCTAAAACGCAGAGCCAAACAAAGTATCATGCCGTTATTGACACCTCACCTACTGAAGCTGCGTATCAATACTTATGCCCCATACGTAGGCGCTGGTATCAGAATCGATCACCTCAATCTCGATCAAGGTTTGTGCGTGGTAAGTATGGGGCTGAATACGCTGAACAAAAACATCGTGGGCACTCAGTTTGGCGGCAGCCTGTATTCGATGGTAGATCCATTCTATATGATAATGCTGATGCACCAACTGGGCAGCAGTTACGTAGTATGGGACAAAAGCTCACATATTGAGTTTATTGCCCCTGGTAATAGCAAAGTCACTGCGCGCCTAAAAATTCCTAGCAATGAAATCACCACGATTCAGGAATTAGCAAAAGAAGGCGAGCCAGTATTTCGGGAATACCAAGCAGATATCGTCGATGATCAACAAAAAATTATCGCTACCGTCACTAAAACGCTCTATATACGCTTGCGTAAGTACAGCAAATCTAAAGACCAAAATAGCCGTATCGAAAATCTCGATGGTTAGAGGCTTAAAGGCAATTTTTAAAACGTTTCTCTAGATTTGTGATTTAAAGCATATTAATTAAAGCGCATTAATTAAAACGACAGAAACAAAAACCCCAATCTGGCATACGCACAGATTGGGGTTTTGTCTTTTTTGGTACTACCCGCTTATTTATATGATAAACCTATGAATAAGGGCTTGTATCTGGCTTTTCGCTATTGCCGAATCGCATAATAGACGGTTCAGCAATAAAGCGATATTAAGCACAATGCTTAAAAGCAGATACTGGATATAATCTAAGCGTTAGCTTTTGGCTTAACAGCTTTAGGTGCACGCGGAGCAAGCTTCTCGCGGATACGTGCTGATTTACCAGAGCGCTCACGTAAGTAGTATAGTTTCGCACGGCGAACAGCGCCACGGCGTTTCACTTCGATGCTATCGATGATTGGTGAATGCAATTGGAATGCACGCTCAACGCCAACACCGCTTGAGATTTTACGTACGGTAAACGCTGAGTTTAAACCGCGGTTACGTTTAGCAATTACAACGCCTTCAAAAGCCTGTAAACGCTCACGCTCACCTTCACGTACTTTTACTTGAACCACAACGGTATCGCCGGGTGCAAAGCTTGGGCGCTCAATCAATTGAGCATTTTCGATGACCTGAACCAATGGATGCTTGTTGCTCATGAGAGTTATCTCCTCACATTAGATAATAGAGGCTTGACGCATATCACCTGTTTGTAATAATGGATCGTATCTTTTTAATGAGACACAACGTAAGTGGGTTATGACAAACGGCCATTATGCTATGACTCGTTTTGTTGTTGCTCAAAATTCTGTTGCTCAACTGTTTATCTTTTTAGCCGCTATCAACGCTGTTTTTTATCTGCTTTCGCCAATGCTTTTAGCCACTTTGCTTGCTCTACCGTTGGCGTAAACGCTTGCCATAAGTCTGGACGACGCGCTTGCGTACGTTCGACTTGCTGACTAAAGCGCCACTTCGCGATATTGGCATGGTGACCTGAAAGTAACACTTCAGGCACTGCCATACCCGCAAACTCATGCGGCTTAGTATAATGTGGACAATCAAGCAAGCCATCGACGAACGAGTCTTGCTCAGCTGACTTATCATCACCCATAATATCAGGCAGACGACGTATCACACTATCCATTAGCACCATTGCTGGTAGCTCACCACCAGTAAGTACGTAATCACCAAGCGATATTTCCATGTCAACATATTGCGACAGTAGGCGCTCATCAATACCTTCATAACGACCACATAATATAATCATGCCGTCATACTCAGTCATATCGACCACACTACTCTCACTCAGCGTCTGTCCTTGTGGCGACATATAAATCACCGGACAGTGTGCTTTGTCGACACGGCAGCCGTGCTGACTTGCTCGTAGGCGCGCATCCTCAATCGCTTGGGATAATGGCTCAGCCATCATTACCATGCCAGGACCGCCACCATACGGACGTTCATCAATACGGCGATAATTATCACTGGTAAAATCACGCGGATTAATGCATTCAATCGTCACTTGTTTCTGAGTGACTGCTCGACCCGTGATTCCAAACTCACGAATCGTGGCAAACATCTCAGGGAAAATACTAATAACGGCAAAATACATTAGGTATCTACTTGCGCAGTGGCTAATATTGGCTAAATGAATCGGTGTTATTACTGATAAAGCTTAACCGCAAAGTTAAAATTATTATCAATAATCACTCGGCCATGCCACTAGCACTGTTTTTTCAGTCAGACTGACCTGTACTACAGTTTGCTTGTGCCATGGAATCAGGCGCTCATCGGCATCTAAACTGTCTGAGTTTGCCGCAACCCGCATAATTGCGTGAGCGCCAGTCTCAAACATCTCAGTAATGTCGCCTAAATACTCATCCTGCTCATTTACAACGCGCAGGCTGACCAAATCCGACCAGTAATATTCATCTTCAGCGGGTTCTGGCAAGATGTCTTGCTCGACCCAAAGAGTTACCCCGTTCATAGTCTCAGCAACATTGCGATCAGGAATCTGCTCAAACTGAGCCACAATTCCTGTGCCTTGCTCACGCCAAGCCTTAACGGTTAAAGGCTTCATGCCGGTAGCGGTTTTCATCCACCAAGGTTTAATGTCAAATATCGCCGTACGATCATCTGTCTCACTAAATACCCAAAGCCAACCTTTGATGCCATAAGGCTTTTTGAGCTGACCAATTTTCATAAGGGCACTAGCGTTTGGAGCAGAAGACATAACGGCTAACCTAACAATGATGAACACAGCGAAGATAAATAAAAAGCAATTAAAAACGATAAACGCAGTTAAAAGCGATAAACAATTAATGGCGTACCTAGTTAGACCAGTTACGCTATGTTTTTTACTAAAGTCTATCGAGACTGCTTATAGACGAGCTATCAGCGTCTCAGTGACCACAAAACTTAAGCAGTTGCTTCAGTTTGCGCGACAGACTTGTTGAAAGCTTTTGCTAATGAAGCAACGCGATCTGAAGGTTGTGCACCTTTTGCGATCCACGCATTGTACGCTTCCATATTTAGGCGTACTGCTTCTTCAGACTCTTTAGCGAGTGGGTTAAAAAAGCCGATGTTTTCAATATAGCGACCGTCACGCGCGCGGCGTTGATCAGCAACAACTACTTGATAAAATGGGCGTTTCTTGGCACCGCCCCGTGCTAAACGAATAACAACCATGTGAATTCTCTCTTTCGCAGGTATACCAAAAAGGGCATAATTATATCACAGTCTTGATTTATTGAAAACATAAACTGCGCTTATTTAATTATTTATTAACAATAGCTTAAATGCCCGTCGATGTAAAATACAATTGATCATCACCACTAATTTTTAACTGAAGATACTGCCTCTACATCATGTCCAAGTGGCTCGTTGCTGTATTATTCAGCGCTATATTACTCAGTACTATATTAGTACAAATTTGAGTATTCAATTGTTGCCTACTGTTTTAAAGCCATCCGTGTCATTCATTGATTATGCTACTCTATAACATAGTCAGCGAGTGAATGATGCTATCGCCTACTGAATTGTGTCATCGTTCAAGAGTATTAGCTATTACGCTACTCATAAGTATGGCACGTTGTTTTGAACGACATAAAAAAGCACCATTTTTACACTAAACTCAATAAAGCATCTTTTAATATGTTGGATCCATATGACCACACCAAAATCGCAACCACGTCGCAAAGGGCGGTTTACTCGCTCTTACTCCAACACTTGGCTGACAACCTTGATGGTCTCTTTCATTGTTCTTATCAGTGTCAGCTTGTCGATTCTGTTTTTTTGGCGCAGTCTATATTTACCCGAGCTTAAAAACCATGCACGTTACTTAACGAGCGAGCTGCAGTTGATGAATAGTGTCAACAAAGACTGGAAAAATCGTCCTGAAGTACGCCAATGGATTTATCAACACTCGCATGTCGTGGTAGTGAATAATCCTAATGATTTCCCAGCAGTGTCTGATAAGGCCTTTGTCGGCGTCTTCACTGATGTCTTACAACGCGAAATCGGTGCGCAATTGGGTCGACCTGTCGAGGTTTATTTTAAATTCAAACCGACACCGCAGCTTTGGGTGCAAGACAGCCGTGATGACAGCTTTTGGATTCGTGAACCCGTGGTTTATTATTCGCAATATAGTCCAGCATTATTGGTGCTGTTTCTCATTGGATTACCTATTTTATCGCTGCTGACCATTATTCTACTGGCGCGGCAATTAAATCGTCCGCTACGATATTTGCAGCGTGCCGCGACCAACTATATTCGCCTCGGTCATGCCACTACGTTGCCAACACAAAAAGGGCCTACGGAGATACGTCAGGTCAACATGGCATTCAATCGTCTATTCACGACGTTAAATCAAGCACAAAAAGAGCGTACGATTATGCTTGCTGGTATCTCGCATGATCTGCGAACGCCCTTAACTCGTATGCGTTTGACTGCTGAGATGCTACCTGATGACTTTTTTCGAGAGGGATTAATTTATGATATTGAAGACATGGATGCCATTTTAGAGCAGTTTATCTCGTTTATGAAAGATGGCTCCGATGAGCCAGTCAGCCTAACCAATTTGGATACCATCTTTAATGAGATCATGGTGCAATTTGCACCAATGGAGTTCATCTATCAATCAGAGTGTCACAAAGTGGTTCCTGTGCGCCCCATGTCTATCAAACGCCTTGTGATCAATCTGGTCAATAATGCCAAGCGTTATGGCAAACCACCCATTTACCTATCAGCGACTGTTGTGCCAACTTTTATAGAAACCATTGAAGAGGAAGATAGCGATGTTGTCAGTGAAAATGTCGTCAATAGAGAGGCGCAAGAACAATTGCTGATATGTGTGCGTGACTGTGGTGATGGCGTTGCGGAAGATCAGCTAGAACGTATTATGCAGCCTTTTGAACGCGGAGAGACAGCACGTACCACACAAGGCAGTGGTTTAGGTCTAGCGATTGTCGATCGTATCGCCAGATTGCATCATGGGACGGTAGAAGCCATTAACCATCCCGACGGAGGTTTACAAGTGTGTGTGCGTATTCCCCTACTTTCCAAGGTTGCTGGAGATACGACCATGGCAGCCGATACAGAAAAAACGCCTGTCTCTAATCACAAGACATGGAACAAAGAAGACTGATAGCTGCTGAACTGTTCATCACTAAAGCTAATAAATGCTCAAAACAATTCGCTGCGACTATTTAGTT
>NZ_JADQAH010000054.1:0-19963 GCF_022129225.1 Psychrobacter sp. Ps7
TCATTGTCGTATTCTCTCAGAATATTAGGTCTCCGACAATCCCGGGGCGGTTCATTCCTTAACAAGTCGTTCAAAAGATTGGTCTGATATTTTTTTCGAATCTATAAAGTTGATCTTGTTTACACCAACATCTGTAACAGATATGAATGGTAACCCCTCAACCTCAATTGCTGGAGAATGATGACTACCATCCGTAACCTTACAATTGCGCTTTAACTCTGTTGCCATCCAGTCTCTAGGAATTTCTCCCAACCACTCAACCCCAGAATCCTTATATTCTGCATATTGCTGATACTTCGCCATTATGAATGCACCTCACCCAATAACTGCATAATCTCAGTACTTACCGCATCTAAATCCGCATCAATCTCTTGTAGCGGACGCGGTGGCTCATAGACATAGAAGTGACGGTTAAACGGTATCTCAAAGCCTACAATGCCGATATCTTCATCGATGGCATCTGTCTTATCGGCATTGATCCATGCATCAGGCACATGCGGCTGTACTTCACGGGCGAAATAACTTTCAATCAGCTCAGTGGTCGTCACTTCAGGATTGAGCGGCACGTTTTCATAATCACGTAGGTCGCTGTCGGTTTGGAACTCCACTATTTTGGTCTTGCTGGCAGGGTCAGTATAACTAAATGCCCCATAAAGCGGATTGGTAACTTTGACCACTTTTTTGATGACGGGTTCTGCTTCAGGATTCTTCCAAGTGATGGCATCCATCAGCTGCTTTTTCTCTTTGGTATCAAGACTCACATCAGCATCTTTTAACGCTTGTTTAAACATCCTTTCAAACTCATTAAAATCATCAAATTGGCGCGCGCCGATAGCCGTTTGTAATGCTTTGGCTTTGGTCATTAATACAAGCTGCGACTGCCATACTTTAGAATCAAGCACGTCTTTGATTTGGCTTTCTTTCAGCTCGCTAAAGTCCGCCTTTATCATGGCGCGTGCTTCTAGTGTGACGTTTGACAGGTCACCATAGTTGTCAGTCGTCCAGTTACCACCAAAGGCGTCATATAACGCTGGCATGACCATATCGAATGGTTTAGGCGCATAACGTAGGGTTTCGATAGCATCATCAGACAGCTGAGCAGATAGACGTAGCGGACGCTCGATAGTGATACGGCGATAGCCAAATTCATGGGTGGCAAATATCTTACTGGCAAAGGTCTTAGCAGGCTCAGATTTAGGATTGGCAGACTGACGGCCACGGTTAGATTTCACTTCTTCTGGCTTATCTAGTACGCGCGCATCGACCACCTCAAAGTTGCCGAAGCTTTTGGTAATGGTTTTAATATCATCTTCACTCATCTCATTACGCTTAGAGCCCAGTGATTTACGCATCTTGCTGTATAGATTGCTACCGTCGATTAATTGCACCTTGCCACGGCGCTCAGGCGCTTTCTTATTGCTTAATATCCAGATATAAGTAGCAATACCCGTGTTATAAAACATATCGTTTGGCAAGGCGATGATAGCCTCAAGCAAATCGGCCTCTAAGATGTAGCGGCGAATCTCACTCTCGCCACTACCTGCGCCGCCTGTGAATAGCGGTGAGCCATTTAAGATGATACCGATACGGCTGCCTTGATTGCTGTTTGCACTGCTTGGAGTGCTGCTATCAGTGGTTTCAGTCTCACCTTGCCCCTGACTGACAATCGGACGCATCTTGCTAATCAAATGCATCAAGAACAATAGCGAACCATCAGACACACGCGGCAAGCCCGCCCCAAAGCGACCGTCAAAGCCTTTTTGCGTATGCTCGTCATTTATCTCACCTGATATCTTTTTCCAGTCCACCCCAAACGGTGGATTCGATAGCATGTAGTCAAACTTCTCCGCGACCAGCTGATCACTAGACAACGTATTACCCAGCTTAATGTTATTCACCTCTTGCCCTTTAATCAGCATATCGGCTTTACAGATAGCATAAGACTCAGGGTTGAGCTCTTGCCCATAGGTACGCATGACCGCGTCAGGGTTTAGCTCTAGCACGTATTCCATACCAGAGGATAGGAAACCGCCTGTCCCTGCCGTAGGGTCATAAATGGTGCGAATGATACCGTCTTTGGTCAGCGCATCATCATCTTCCATAAACACCAGTGAGGTAGTTAGGCGCACGATATCGCGCGGGGTAAAATGCTCCCCTGCGGTTTCATTCGAGCTTTCAGCAAAGCGGCGAATCAGCTCTTCAAACACAAAGCCCATTTCATGGTTAGAGATAGCGTCAGGGCTAAGATCAGTATTAGCAAATTTCTGGACTACTTTATAAAGCAAGTTGGCATCGGCAAGTTGCCCGACAAACTCCTCAAACTTAAAGTGCTCAAATATCTCACGCGCGTCTTTAGAGAAGGATTGCACGTAGGTGTTTAAGTTGTCTTTGATATCGCTCTGACCCATCTTGCTCAAATCCATGGGCGAAGTATTATAAAACGCATGCGTACTGGCACGAATGATGAACTTCTCTTGTGCTTCCTCTGGCAGACCTTTTTCAGCGATACGCTCACTCTCAGCCACCACAGCAGCTTTAGTGTCTGCTAATACGCACTCTAGGCGGCGCAGTAGTGTGAATGGCAAGATGATGCGGCCGTATTGAGATTGCTTAAAGTCACCACGTAATAGATCAGCGACAGACCAGATGAAAGCCGCTGTTTGAGAGAAGTTTTTGGTCATTAGAGTTTCTTATTGTTTGTTGGGCAAGGATAAAAACTTAGTAAAGTTCTCGAAATTATATCAGGTATATAGGTGAGTTACAGACATGGCAGGTGTTGAAGATAGAAAATTATTAAATGCCATATATAGCTAGAGTAATGATAGTTTATAGCAATTAACTACTCCTTAACGGGCACAATAAAAAACCCTATAGGTATCTAAATTGACACTTATAGGGTTACATCATATCTCGGCTTCATTACAGCCATTCACTTCATGTAGTGATGTTTAAAATTGTTGCTTCATGGCTATTTCTTCGAATAAAGCCTTATAGTCAACTTGATCAGTGACATTAACCACTGTTCCATTTACCATCGTAATGCCAAGTTTATTTCTATTGATAGAATTAGTTGGCACGAAGTTATCATCAAAACTGGCTTTCCATAGCCAGTTTACATCCACCCAATGCTCTACTTCGTTCAAAACTTCATAGTCATGACCTTCATAATGATTAACAACAGCACCAACCGCAATAATTCGATTATCATTATGGTACAACAACACAAGATCGCTTTTTTTAATCTTATCTACTTCGGATGCTCGATCATAATAGGCAGAGGCTTTATTTTGTCTTAACATATATTTGAAGCCGTTAGGATTGCCATTCTCTCCTTTTGTGTTCGTATTGACTAACCATGCTTTCATATTTTTCCACTTTTGTTTATGAATGAGCCGAAAAGTATACTGCTTATAAGCAATCCTGTGTAAGCTAATTTTTGTCCTAAACATTACATAAATTTAGGAGCGAAAAGCAGATAGCTATAATCACTAATCATTACTATCAAAAGACTCACCATTGCACGAAAACGTATGACCAAAAGAATTATTTACTAGGAAACATTATAATAAATACATTTATATATTTGATGGATGCTTACTTCTATCAAGATTGGCGGGCAGAGTATTCTGATCATAAAGCGAATGATAAGGACGTACTTATGCGTTTTGTGATTAAAGAGAATATAGAGATATTAAACAGCGTAGTTCAAGACCTTGAATATATACTAGCAAATGATCTAGCGACAACAGTTTTTGAAAATAATAGCTTTGACTTCGATCCAGTATTAAACGGTTATGCTAGTGAGCAAGCATGGATTGAGTCGGCTTATAAGATATTAATTGCTAAAATTAGATAAATTATTCTCACTATCATAATTATTTTGTAAGAGATTATGGTATTTTTCTACGGTTCAAACATAGAGTAACGATGACAAGATGTTGTACATACTGTTGTGCATATAAATAAATATATTTTAATTAACTTTATTTATCAATATCTTAGGTTTTTTGGTTGACTCCCGCCGAGCGCACCAATCATCGTATTTATAATATTTGTTTCATCCTTCCTTAGTATCACCCTAAATCTCAAATATACATCAACCCCGCGCTCAAAATATTTGCGGATTTCGCCGTGCGTGCTCGTCTATTGATAAACAGCTTTCTTATATGATAGGCATTTTGCTTATAACACTCGCCTATTCTGCTTGCTGCAAATTAGCTGCTAGCTGGGCACGGTTAGGCACACGATGATAATTAATCACGGGCACGTTACCCAACAGGCGCTGACCTGAAGCAATTTTCTTATCCATCGTAATCATTGCAATTTTTTTATCTTGTTTACTGAGCAATAAATGATTGGTCTTGCGTGTGACTCGATAATCAGGAAAATACTGTTTGATCAGCACGGATGTTTTTTGCAGGTCGTCATTAATAGGTTTTTTCACGCTTTTAGACGATTTATTATGAATTGTCTCACCCACTTTTACGCCGCGTGACTTTGCCAACAACCATAAAGCGGCAATAACGGCAAACAATATGACAAGCCACCAAATTCCATCTATCATTAGAAGAGATATCCATTATTAGCAAGGGTTGGCTCATGTTAGCAGAATTATCACCAGCGTTAATAGCAGAAGTAGAACTTGCTGCTAAATTATTGACATCCAAGCAGCATATTTGCATCTTAACGGGTGCAGGGATTTCAGCCGAAAGTGGCATTCCAACTTTTCGAGATAAGCAAACAGGATTGTGGGAAAACTATGGTGTGGAAGACTTGGCGACACCTGAGGCTTTCACTCGTGATCCAAAACTGGTGTGGTCATGGTATCAATGGCGCAGGCAATTGGTCGCAGATAAAAAACCGAATCCTGCACATTTTGCCTTAGCGCAGTGGCAATACCATACTCAGTCGTCCAATCAATCATTAACGCTTATCACTCAAAATGTTGATGACTTACATGAGCAAGCTGGCAGTACGGTAACTCATTTGCATGGCAATCTGTGGCATAACCGCTGTAGTCAATGCGAGACAGTCTGCCAAAGTCAATCGAGGGGTTCGTATCATAGTGAGGATACAATCAATTTTGATGACACACTGATGACCTGTCGCCATTGCGATGGCTATATCAGACCAGATATCGTTTGGTTTGGCGAAGCATTACCAGTACAAGCATGGCAAACAGCAGAAGATGCGGCGGCGAATTGCGAGGTATTTATCAGTATTGGTACCTCCAGCCTCGTCTATCCTGCCGCTGGACTCGCACAGTTAGCGAAGCAAAATGGTGCCAAAATTATTGAGATAAATCCCAATCCAACGCCGAATACTATTGTGGATATCAGCTTAGCGGAAAAAGCTGGTGTGATTATGCCGTTATTAATCCAGAAAATCACTGCGCTCTAGTCGCTTGAACTTAAGTCACCTGAACTTAGGTCCCTTGAACCTAAAAAGCATACCGTGTAAAAAAGAAAAGGCTTAACGATTGATATCAACCGTTAAGCCTCGGGTACTAAAACCTAATCATAGTTGATTTACTTTAGTGCCAGATCAACTTTCGCCAAATATGCTGCTTTTAATTCATCACTAATAAATGAGGCATTAAAGGAGTTCTTTACCAAAGTAACAACATCATCTTCTGTTAGCGGTAAATTTTCGCATATATTTATGAAGTTCTGATTCATATAACCTTTGAAATAGGCTGGGTCGTCTGAGTTTATGGTGATATTTAGACCATAATCTAGCAGCTCCTTGATATTGTGTTCTTTGTAATTATCAAAGACTTTTAGCTCAATATTTGAGTTCGGGCAAACGGTCAGCGGCATTTGCTCATCTTTCAGTCTTTGCATCAACTCTGGGCTTTTTATCGATTGCACACCATGATCAATTCTATTGATATTTAATAAGTCCAGTGCTTCATAAATGTACGAAAAGTCTGCCTCTTCACCAGCATGGGCGACCAGCTTAAAACCTGCTTCTTTAGCTTTTTTGAAGACATCTTTGAATTTCGATGGTGGATTGCCCAGCTCCGACGAATCAAGACCGACACCGATGATGTCATCTTTGAATGCCAGTGCTTGCTCCAACGTCTCAAACGCTTCTTCTTGTGATAAATGCCTTAGGAAACACATGATAATACAAGAGGTGATACCATATTTTTCTTTGGCATCTGCAAGCGCTTCTTTGATGCCCGTTATCACCACTTCAAAAGGTATGCCTCGTTCAGTATGCGTCTGCGGGTCAAAAAATATCTCTGTGTGAATGACGTTATCTTCAACACACTTAAGTATATATTCCCACGTTAAATCATAAAAATCATCTTTAGTGATCAGGACATTTGCGCCTGCATAGTAGATATCTAAAAAGGTTTGCAAGTTGGTGAAGTTGTAGGCATTGCGCACATCTTCTATATCTTTATAAGGAATCTCTATCTGGTTCTTTTTGGCCAATCTAAACATCAGCTCAGGTTCTAGTGAGCCTTCAATATGTAAATGCAACTCAGCTTTTGGTAATTTCTTTATTAAATCAATCATAGGATTCCAGTGACGGCTTTTTGTAGTAGAGTACTTTTGAGAAGTGCTTTTGAGAAATGCCTTTATAAATGCAAAGCCTGTATAGACGCTTGAGAAATATATCAGTCACCCTCGATTTCTAGAGGCGCTATTATATTGTAATTGATGCCTAAACCCTATAAAAGAACACGATGCTAGCAAAATAACAAGCCATCAGATTCCCTCATCAACGTTACTTCAAAAACACCACAGTATCAGACAACTCGTTACCCGCTGGATCCTGCTCTAAATGATAATACTGACGCAGCACTTGCCCAACTTCATCTAACAATTCAGCCAGGCTTTCTTCGGTTTTTTGATTGGCAATACCTGACACAGCCTTGTCACACATCGCCCGCCAAACGGTGGGGCTGACATGAGCACTGATACCACGATCAGCTACGATCTCTAACTGATGCTCGCAAATATTGACATACACCAAGACGCCTGTATTCTCTTCAGTATCCCAAACTCGATACTCGCTAAACAGCTCAATCGCACGTTCGCGACAGCCAATATAATAGGCCTCTTGAATCGGCAGATGGTTTTCTACAATCAAAAACACCTCACCGCGATGCCCTCGCTCTGCACGGGTCACCTCGTCTGTCAAACGTGCTTTGGCCGCTGCTGTTAACCATTTACTATGCAATATAGGAATAAATAAGACTTGACGCCACCAGCGGGCAAAACTGGGATTTGACGCGTTGTTTTCTGACATTTTACTATTTCCTCAAATACGTCATTGCTGACGGTCGTTTAGTATCTGTTCTTACTTAAGCATCTACCAAGCGTCTACCACGAGCCACCAGCACCGCCGCCGCCAAAACCACCGCCGCCACCACCGAAGCCGCCGCCGCCGAAACCACCACCGCCAAAGCCGCCGCCTCCGCCCATACCAGGTAGGAATATCATACCGCCGCCTCTACGACCGCCGCCAGATCCACCTTTACCACCGCCGCCACCTCGTGAAATCAAAAATAGCCATAAGAAGATAGCCATGATAACGGTCATAAAAAAACCACCGCCTAAGGCTAACGATCCCGCAAAAAACCCACCAGCAGTAATAATAGAACCAAATACACGACCAAAAATACTGGTAATAAAGCTTCCAAATATCATTGCCATAATGAATAAAAATATGGGCGATGGTAGCTCGTCTGAACCTTGTTGTGCACTACGCTCAGCTGCTTGCGCATCAGCACGAGCCAATACCTCAGGATCAGCAGTCAGCCGCGTTTTGAGTGCGTCAACGCCAGCTATTATCCCAGCACCATAGTTATTTTGCTTAAATAACGGCGTGATATCTTCACGAATAATACGATTGACGGCAGCATCTGGTAAGACACCCTCTAGTCCATAACCCGTCAAAATGTACATATCACGGTCATTGACGGCGACTACCATGAGTAAGCCATCATCGATGTCTTTATTGCCCAGCTGCCACTTCTCAGCTACTTGTAGAGCATAGTCAAAGATAGGAACACCATTGGTTGTAGGAACGATAACCACCGCTGCTTGGGCAAGACCTTGCTGATAAATATTTCTAAGCTGCGCCTCTAGACGCTGTTTTTCTTGCGGATTTAGAATATTAGCCTGATCAACGACAGGATTATTTAATATGAGCTTATCTGCATCGACACTGGGTGCATTTGACTGTATAGGAGAAGAATTTGCGGCTGTTGACCCAACTGTTGCCTCATTATTAGCGGCATTAGGGTTGATCGCATCATTGCCTAAAATGGCATCATTAATGGCTTCGTTACCCAATACAGCGTCATTGATCGCTTCATTAGACTCGCCCGCTTTGGCAATCGCTACCAAATCCTCAACACTACGACTTTGCATGTCTGAGGTGCTATCAATGGCTTCATTAGGCGCAGCATACAACACAGGCGCACTACTGACGCTGAGTGTGAACAGTAATACTGATAGGATTGCTTTTGAATTGTTCATCTAATCTATACCACCTCAAGTGACATCTGTACTGAGTGAATCTACGTGATACCATTTCCAAAAATTAGCATAGCAAAGAAACCAAATTTGACATAGCTAATCGTACTTTTTGGATTTAATATTCATTTAATAGGCATTCATATCCATCAATACCTTTAAAAATGTGGCTAAGCAAACTAGTGGCTAACTAAGCTAAACGATAAAAATTTAAACAAACAGAGCGGCAAACTCCGCTCTGTTTTCATCTCTACTCAATCACCACTATTCAGCTGTCGCTGACTTATCATCACCGAAGTCAACACTTGGTGCGGTTGAAATAGCGTCTTCATTCGCCACGCTAAAGTTTGGCTTGGCATTCATACCAAATACTTTTGCTGTAATGTTGGTTGGGAATTGGCGCACCGTCGTATTATAGTTTTGCACTTCTTGAATATAACGGTTACGAGCGACGGCAATACGGTTTTCAGTGCCTTCGAGCTGGGCTTGTAAGTCTTGGAACAAAGCATCTGACTTTAACTCAGGATAACGTTCAGAGACAGCCATCAAACGCGATAATGCACCTGTCATCTGTTCCTGTGCAGCTGCATAACGCTCCATCGCTTCTGGATCATTCAGTACCTCTGGCGTCACAGTAATGCTACCAGCACGAGAGCGTGCCTCAGCTACTTGAGTAAACACTTCTTGTTCTTGCTCAGCATACTGCTGCACGACTTTGACTAAGTTTGGCACCAAATCAGCGCGGCGTTGATATTGGTTCACCACTTCTGACCACGACGCGGTAACTTGCTCATCTTGAGCCTGCAGGTTGTTGTAGCCACAACCGCTTAGACCGACGGTAGACGTCGCTAACACGGTCGCGAGCAATATGGGTTTTACAATTGATTGACGCGTCATCATTGTTTCTCCTAATAATGGTAAATAATAAATAGCCAGTAACACTTTTTTAATAATTTTTTAAAGTTTGTATTTTGAAGCTGATACATGAGGTCATGCAAATGTATGTCTATTTATATTGAAGCCGTATATTTTTTATAATAAAGGCACATCACTTATATTAAAGCCACACTAAACATAAAAACAGCAGTTAATGAGTACGATAGCAATCGTATGCCGCCCTATGCTCTCGTCTTATCAACGAAACAAACCTATAGGATAAGATATCTTACACAATGATGGCGCTATCTCGGTATTTTTACAATTAGCCGTTACCAAAACACAACCGCAAAACCACACTGCTATCCCATGACTATTACTCGTTTTTACTATCTATCATTGATAATATCTACCTCACAAATATCATCGAACCACTAGCATTATCTTTAGTGCATACCTTGTCCAGCATAGAGGAATGATAGATGAGCGATGAATAACCGCTCTATTTTTGTGTAGTCGATGTGGCTTTATCTATTGATTCGATATCTAACAACGGTCAAAACGTGCGATATTTTATCGTTATTTGTAGTCATATCTGCCTGACTCAATATGAATATATATGCTTCTGTACAAAGAAAATTCTAGTAATTACTACAAAAATATGGCAAATTGCAGTTACGTAGCCGTACGGTTTGAATACATTTGGTAGTGGACTTATGGCTTGATTAGTATTAGCGAGTTGTTGATTTCTATGTAAAATATTACTCAATTATTAGAGATTCGCTTAATCGTTTCAATCAGCCACACCAACCCTGTAGTCAATCGATACCGCTCACAAAAAGTTGAATGCTATCGGCATGATAAGTATTTAATATTATAACCGCCTGTTTTATCCACCGGTCTAATGAACATTCATCTGAGATATTAAGTGATAAGATAAATGTCGCATTAATTGAGACAGCTTACGCCTTGCAACTATGCTGATACGCATATCGTCGGTAATAAGCTTAAGCAAACTGTCAATATTACTGATAAACCAAGCGGATAACTACAGACAACTACAGTCCATTCTTAGTGGCTAAGCGCGTATGAGACTTAACGGATATACATGAGTCAATGTAGATAATTTAACTGCTTAACTTAAATAAGTAAGTTAACCAGTTAGCTTACTCCTAGCATACAGAGCCACTTTGAGACAGTACTAGGAATATACATATGGAAGGTTTAGTTAACTTAGTAAACGGAATTATCTGGAGCCCCGCACTGATCTATCTGTGCTTGGGCGCGGGCCTATTTTATTCCATTATGACGCGCTTCGTACAAGTGCGTCTGTTCGGTGAAATGATCAAGTTACTTTTTACTGGTAAATCTAGTGATCAAGGTATTTCATCATTTCAGGCACTTGCCGTATCACTCGCAGGACGCGTGGGTATGGGTAACATCGCTGGGGTAGCTGCGGCTATCGGCTTCGGTGGCCCAGGTGCCGTATTTTGGATGTGGGTCGTGGCCTTCTTAGGCGCATCTACTGCTTATGTTGAGTCTACGCTCGCACAGATTTACAAAGAAAAAGATGTCATCACTGGCGAATATCGCGGTGGCCCAGCTTACTATTTTGAGCGCGCACTTGGCCAAAAATGGTATGGCATCCTCTTTGCAATCTCATCTATCCTCGCTTGTGGTATATTTTTACCAGGTGTACAGGCAAACGGCGTTATCAATGCTTTCGCACAGGTAATGGGCGAAGGGTCTGTTATGAGCATTGGCGCCTTAGAAGTTGGCTCAATGCGTCTAGTAGCCTTAGCCATTATCCTTGTGGTATTAGGTATTATCATCTTTGGTGGTATCAAGCGTATCGCAACGTTTACCGAGTATGCCGTTCCTTTTATGGCATTGGGCTATATCGTTCTTGCACTAATCATCATGTTTACTAACTTTGATATGATTCCACAAGTATTCGGTCTAATCGTTAGCGATGCATTTACTGCTCAAGCAGGTTTTGGTGCAGCGATTGGTTGGGGCGTAAAACGTGGTATTTACTCAAATGAAGCAGGTCAAGGTACAGGTCCTCATGCTGCTGCTGCTGCTGAAGTTGAGCACCCATCACAGCAGGGTTTGGTTCAGGCATTCTCAGTATATGTCGATACCCTATTAGTATGTTCTGCTACTGCCTTCATGATCCTAACAATGGGTACTTATAACATTCAAGGAACATTACCAGACGGTCAGTTCATCGTACAGAATGTCGCTGCTACCACTGAAATCAACGCCCCTGCATTCACGCAAATGGCGATGGAATCTGTTTATGGTGGTTTTGGTAACACCTTTATCGCTATTGCTGTCTTCTTCTTTGCCTTTACCACTATCTTGGCTTACTACTACATCGCCGAAGTGAACGTTGCTTATCTAACGCGCTTTGTCGGTCGCAGTGCCAACAAGACTGGTCTATTCTTAGTCAAAATCTTAATCATGGTGATGGTTGCTTACGGCGGCCTAAACTCAGCTGGCTACATTTGGGCTATTGGTGATATTGGTGTTGGGCTTATGGCTTGGTTGAACATCGTTGGTATTTTGGTCATCTTCATTGTGGCTCGTCCAACGCTTACTATGCTAAAAGACTATGAAGCACAGCGTAAAGCAGGTGTTGAGCGCTACAGTTTTGATCCTGCAAAATTCGGCATCAAAAACGCCCCTTATTGGGAAGAGCGTCATCTAAAAGAGCAACAAAGAATGGCAGCAGATCCACTACGTAAAGAGCATAAGTAATATCCTATAACGTAGCTATTATTCTTTAACATAATTGTTATTCAAGCCTCCAAAACAAAGGCCCGAAACCATCGTTTCGGGCTTTTTTGTTTTAAACCTTTGCATTCATCATTCATCTTTAGATTTGCATTAGTGTGAACCAATGAGAGGCTGTTTATCTTACTCTCCACTACATTGAACCGTTTTCATGCGACTGACTTATATCAATGCTATGGTAAACATTAGGTATCCCCCAAACGCAAAAAAGCCCAGCTCAATAGCTAGGCTTCTTCGACGTCATTATTTAAATAATTAATTAATCATCAATAAAGAGACTATAGAAACAACTTACTCAGGCATCAATACTGCATCGATAGTGTGAACCACACCGTTCGTTGCCATGATATCTGTACCAGTAATATTAGCCG
Organism: Psychrobacter sp. Ps7; assembly: GCF_022129225.1. Classification (NCBI taxonomy): domain Bacteria; kingdom Pseudomonadati; phylum Pseudomonadota; class Gammaproteobacteria; order Moraxellales; family Moraxellaceae; genus Psychrobacter; species Psychrobacter sp. Ps7. The sequence continues at coordinate 12,542 of NZ_JADQAH010000054.1, forward strand.
TGTTACCAGTCGCATCAGTGATGACATTAGCATCACTAATATTGATAGTAGCACCATTTACAGTAGCAACATCAGTACCATAAGGAATGTCAGCTGCCATAACGACCATAGGCACTACGTGATACGGAAGTACTTTTTTCAGTAGATCTGTATCGGCTAATAGCTCTTCTTTAGTAACGCCTAGCTTCTCTAAAACAGGAGCAAATGCATCATCAGTTGGTGCAAATACCGTATAAGTCCCAGCATCCATCATCATTGTATCTAAGCCAGCAGCTTGTAATGCAGCCGTTAGAATCGTTAGATTTTCGTTGCCAGCTGCTATTTCAGCAATGCTTTGCGTCGCAGCAGTATCGACCATTGGATCGGCTTCAGTCATTGGCTCAACTTCGGCAACCGGCTCTACAACCACTTCTTCAGTAGTCACTTCAGGCTCAACAGGATCAGTAGCTGCTTCTTTATCATTACAAGCGGCTAATGACATGGCAGCTGTAACGACAGCAATAGAAAGTAAGTTTTTCTTCAACATAAGTATTTCCTTATAAAGGGATGGTCTGTTAAGTGACTTGTTTGACAAATAACTTAACCCAGTTAATGTATATAACAGCGAACCACTTATCTGTTGCAAATGATAGCAACTAAACAATAGTAATAATGTCGCCTCTGCTATACCAATAACTATAATTTTAACTGATTAATTTCGGATTAATGCTTACTTAGGTAGCAACACTGTATCGATCACGTGTACAACTCCATTGTTCGCTTGTATATTCGCGGTCACGATATTAGAGGTACGATCTCTCCCATCGGTAATTTGTTTTTTATCGTCAAATGTGATGCTGCTGCCTTCCAGCATCTCTTGACTGCCTGCCATAATTTCAGAGGCAAAGACGCGGTCGTCTTCAATCACGTGATAGGTGAGCACTTTCGTCAACAGCGGCTTATCTTGTAATAGCTGTTCTTTACTTATCTCAAGTTCAGCTAATAATTTAGCAAAAGCGGCATTGTTTGGTGCAAAGACGGTAAGGTCAGCGTCTTCATCAGCGAGGGCATCAGCCAATCCTGCTGCTACCACCGCTTCTTTGAGGATACTGAGATCCTCTGTGGCAACGGCTAGATCGACTATAGACTTGTCAGTAGGTAGCAATACGTCGTCAATGAGGTGAATGACGCCATTAGTGGCCAATACATCTGTTTTGATAATTTTAGAGGTATCCCCACTTGCATCCATAATGATATTGGCATCACTAATAGAGAACGCTTGACCATTGACTGTTTCGATACTGTCGCCATAAGGAATGTCAGCAGCTTTGACTGTCATATTGGGAATAACATGATAAGTTAAGACCATGGTTAATAGCTCTTTGTCAGCCAATAACTCTTCTGATGTCACATCAAGCTCTTCCAATAATTCAGCAAATGCAGCATCAGTAGGTGCAAATACAGTAAATTCATCCTCTGATGACATCAAAACTTTATCAAGTCCAGACGCCTTTAATGCAGCGTTAAGAATGGTTAAATCTTTATTTTCAGCAGCAATTTCTGCAATATTTTGTGTTGGCGCTTCTACAACAACTGAAAAATCATTGTCATCGTCATTACAAGCGGCTAGCGGCTAGCGGCAAAACGGTCATGGCAAGCGCCAGAGATAATAGGGTTCTTTTTAGCATGATTATATCCTTATATATGAGTTCAGATGAACCATCTACTTTGTCAGTAGCATCCGTCGAATGATTGAAGTCGGATGATTGAAACTGTTAAATGATCAAAGCTTTCAACAAGAAACAAAGATGACTGTCGTTTATTGTCGTAGTGTTAAACAATAATGATGACATGCTCAAAAAATATCTCAAATATTCTAAATGCCAGCAGTGTCATCTAAAGGAGCTTCATCTAAAACAATTGGCAATTAAAATAGCGTGTATTTAACAATCATGTCATCAAAGACGGTAGCTGGTACTCATACCAGCTTCATCATACAAAGTAATAGGGATATAATTCTTTAACTGTAATTTTGAAATCTATCTTATTTGGGCAATAATACTCTATCGATAACATGTACTACGCCGTTATTAGCAGCAATATCGGTTTTTATAATATTGGTAGTACGACCATTTTCGTCCATCAATTTGCCCTGATTGGTGACCATCAGAGTATCTTTACTGAACATAGTAATATTGCCCGGTTTAACGTCTTTCGCATATACTGGCGCAGCACCATTAATCACGTGATAGCCTAAAATCTTAGTCAATAGCGGCTTGTTGGCAAATAGTTGTGCTTTGCTCATGCCTGTTTCTTGCAGAACTTGTACAAATGCGGCATTGGTCGGCGCAAATATTGTATAGTTTGCATTCGGGTTAGACAAAGCACCGGCCAAATCTGCCGCTACGACGGCTTCGACCAGTAGCGAGAAGTCAGGATTACTTTGGGCAACTTGTACCACGTTCATTTTTGCCATAGATTGACTGTGCATAGGCGCTTTCATGGCTGCGCTTTTGCTTGGCATCATATTATTACAAGCGCTTAAACCAGCGATTGAGAGTACTAATGTACCGATGGTAGCAATTTTAGTAAGCTTCATAACATTATCCTTAATGATTGAGTATTTATTGACTGTTCTATAACTGTCTTGCAGATTAGATCGTCTTCCCTTATAGCAAATACTAGCGCTAATAATAGTGGTAAATGTTAGATGTCACTAATACAACTATTAACATTTACTAGTAAGTATTGCTTATGAAACGCCAATCCTTCTGAAATTAAATTAACATATAACCAAGCTTTATCAATTCCTCTTTACGCAACTTTTTGTAGTACAGGTGTAAACTCTGTCTGACTTTTAAGCACAATCGTTGTGCTTTCATTTGCAGAAACAAAGCTTTATATAATCTTTAAGCGAAATGATATTCATTTGTTCCTAATCGCTTAATGCCATAAACTTTGAACATCATGCTCACTCAATCAGTAGGCAGATTTTTTGTCTAGTATATTGCCAAAGAGGAATAAGTACTGTCCCACGTGAGGTATGATTTTCATGCTAGAATAATGCGGATTTGCCCACGCCTTTTATGAATGTTGCACGCTATTTCTTATTCTTATTACTTCCCCTTTTATAACATTGACGATATAAGCAGCGCTCCTATGACTCAAACGATGACTTCTCAATCTGATCCTACTTCTAATCCATCATCCGCTGATGACTTTATTTTAACGCCACCTGCCGTGTTTCCTTATAAAGAGCAGCAATTGACGGCACGTGCCCGTATCACCGAGCAAATGGCATCACGCATTTTGATGTTAGATGGGGCGATGGGTACACAGATTCAGACCTATAAATTAGAAGAAGCAGATTATCGTGGTGAGCGTTTTGCCGATATCAATCAAGACGTACGCGGTAACAATGATTTATTGGTACTGACACAGCCGCACATGATTAAAGACATTCATCACGATCATCTGCTAGCTGGTGCAGATATTATCGAGACCAATACCTTTAACGGTACGCGTCTGTCGATGGCTGACTACGATATGCAGTATCTAGTGCCTGAGCTGAATAAGACAGCAGCCAAGATTGCCCGTGAAGCGGCGGATGAATTTACGGCAAAAACGCCTGAGAAACCGCGTTTTGTCGCTGGTGTCGTAGGGCCAACCTCACGCACGTGCTCGCTATCACCGGACGTCAATGACCCAGCTTTTCGTAACATTACCTTTGATGAGTTGGTACTAAATTACCGTGAAGCGACTTTATGCCTGATAGAAGGTGGTGTTGATCTCATCCTCATCGAAACAATATTTGATACGCTAAATGCCAAAGCCGCAATCTTTGCCATTACGGGCGTGTTTGATGACATTGGTTTTGAGCTACCAATTATGATTTCGGGCACCATTACCGATGCCTCAGGTCGAACGCTATCAGGTCAAACCGCCGAAGCCTTTTATAACTCAATTCGCCATGCCAAGCCATTATCGGTTGGCTTTAACTGCGCATTAGGCGCCGATGCGCTGCGTCCACACATTCAAACACTGTCGAACATTGCTAATACCTATGTGTCCGCGCATCCAAACGCAGGTCTGCCCAACGAGTTTGGTGAATATGATGAAACAGCCGAACAAACCGCCGCCCTACTCGAAGGCTTTGCCAAAGCGGGTATTTTAAACATCGTTGGTGGCTGTTGTGGTACGACGCCTGAGCATATCCGCCAAATCGCTAAAATGGTGGCAAATTATCCACCGCGCATCATTCCAGATATCCCACCTGCCTGCCGTTTGTCAGGTCTTGAGCCATTTACCATTAATGCAGATAGCTTGTTCGTCAACGTGGGTGAACGTACCAACGTGACAGGCTCTAAAAAGTTTTTACGCTTGATTAAAACCGAAGCCTACACCGAAGCGCTCGATGTGGCACGAGATCAGGTCGAAGGCGGCGCGCAAATCGTCGATATCAATATGGACGAAGGCATGCTCGACTCCAAGCAAGCAATGATTCATTTCGTCAACCTCGTGTCTGGTGAACCTGATATTAGCCGCGTACCGCTGATGATTGACTCGTCTAAATGGGACATCATCGAAGAAGGTCTTAAGCGTATCCAAGGCAAGTCCGTCGTCAACTCTATCTCATTAAAAGAAGGTCATGCTGAGTTCGTTGAGCGTGCCAAGCTTTGTATGCGCTACGGTGCCGCCGTGATCGTCATGGCATTTGATGAAGACGGTCAAGCCGATACTTACGAGCGTAAGATTCAGATTTGTCAGCGCAGCTATGATGTGTTGGTTAACGAAGTGGGCTTCCCTTCTGAAGATATTATCTTTGATCCGAACATTTTTGCCGTTGCCACTGGTATCACTGAGCATAACAACTACGGTGCGGACTTTATCAACGCCACCAAATGGATTACCGATAACTTGCCCAATGCAATGGTATCCGGCGGTGTCTCTAACGTCTCGTTTAGTTTCCGTGGTAACCCTATCCGTGAAGCCATCAACTCCGTATTCCTCTATCATGCGATTCAGAATGGTCTGACGATGGGTATCGTCAATCCTGCCATGCTTGAACTGTACGATGATATTCCAAAGGAAGCTCGTGACGCCATCGAAGATGTGATGCTCAACCGCAACCAAGGTGAGAGCGGTCAAGACGCCACCGAACGTCTGATGACTGTGGCTGAGAACTACCAAAACGGTGGTAAGAAAAAAGACAGCACCGTTGATATGAGCTGGCGCGAAGGCACGGTAGAAGAACGCATCGCCCATGCACTGGTCAAAGGCATCACTACCTTTATCGAAGCCGATACCAAAGAAGCATGGGAGAAATACCCCAAGCCGCTAGAAGTCATCGAAGGGCCATTGATGGACGGGATGAATATCGTTGGCGACTTATTTGGCGCTGGTAAAATGTTCTTACCACAAGTGGTCAAATCAGCTCGCGTGATGAAACAATCCGTTGCGTGGCTAAATCCGTATATCGAAGCGGAAAAAGTAGAAGGTGAAAAGAAAGGCAAAATCCTCATGGCAACGGTCAAAGGCGATGTGCATGATATCGGCAAAAACATCGTCGGCGTGGTGCTGGGCTGTAATGGCTATGATATCGTCGATCTAGGCGTCATGGTGCCGTGTGAAAAAATCCTCGATACCGCTATCGCAGAAGAAGTCGATATCATTGGCTTATCAGGTCTGATTACCCCAAGTCTTGATGAGATGGTCTATGTCGCCAAGCAAATGCAAGAGCGCGGCATGACGCTACCCTTGATGATTGGCGGTGCAACGACCTCCAAAGCGCATACCGCGGTCAAAGTCGAGCCACAATACCAAAATGATGCCGTCATCTATGTATCCGATGCCTCACGTTCAGTCGGTGTAGTCACCAAATTGCTCTCCAAAGAACACCGTCAAGCGCTTATCGATGAAACCCGCGAAGAGTATGCCAAAGTACGTGAACGCCTTGCCAAGCGTCAACCAAAAGCGGCGAAGGTCACGTATGCCGAATCGGTCAAGATTGGTTTTCAGTATGATTGGGAAACCTATGTGCCACCAGTGCCAAATAAACTAGGACAAGTGATATTGGATGACTATCCAATCGCCAACTTGCTGCCTTATATTGACTGGACACCATTCTTTATCTCTTGGGGTCTGAGCGGTAAATACCCGAAAATATTACAAGATGATGTGGTTGGTGAAGCAGCTCGTGATCTGTTTGAAAATGCCGAAGAGCTGCTACAAAAGATGATTGATGAAAAATCAATCGTAGCGAAAGGAGTGTTTAAACTCATGCCCGCGCGCCGTACTGGCGCAGACACCGTGACTGTATATGATAACGATCCACAGAATGGTGGCAGCCCAACGTATCAGTTTGAGCACTTACGTCAGCAAAGCGACAAAGCTAGTGGCAAGCCAAACTTTAGCTTGGCAGACTTCATCTCGCCATCAGAGACGCATACCGATCACTTAGGCGGCTTTACCGTCTCAATCGTCGGTACAGAAACACTCGCTGAAAAGTATAAAGCAGCAGGTGATGACTATAATGCCATCATGGTACAGGCGCTGTCTGACCGTTTAGCCGAAGCATTCGCCGAGCATTTACATGAGCTCATCCGTAAAGAATACTGGGGCTATCAGCCGACTGAGTCACTCACCAATGATGAGATGATCAAAGAGAAATACGTCGGTATCCGCCCTGCGCCTGGCTACCCTGCCTGTCCTGAGCATACGGAAAAAGGCAAGTTATTTGATTGGCTCGGTACGGTAGATGCGATTGGTACGACGCTAACTGAAAGCTATGCGATGTGGCCTGCGTCATCGGTCAGCGGATTCTATTACTCGCATCCTGATAGTGAGTACTTCAATGTCGGAAAAATTAGCCGTGATCAGTTAGAGAGTTATGCTGAGCGTAAAGGTTGGGATATGAAAACGGCTGAGAAGTGGTTAAATCCGAATTTGTAGGATTGGTTTTAAGTGGGATTGGTTGTTGTAGCTGATCCTGCTATCTGCTCATATCTTGCACGTCCACTGGCGCGGTGGCTAATTGCTAGCCGTGTTCCTGTTGCCTCGATAACCTGCCTAGCAAAGTCACCGCAAACCAGTGGTCGCACAAGTATATCCGCTACTATCAGGACTAAAAAGCCTCGCTACGGCAAGGTTGTTCTATATATCTGAATCAAAGATGATGGACTAATATGTATAAACTAAAAACCGACCTTAAAAATTTCGGAAAAACACTAAATTTCTATCAAGAGAAAGAAAACTCTTATCTTAATTATTTTTCTTCTGATGGTAATTCATTCTATGAGCTTGCTATTCAAAATAATTTAGTAGAAGTACTCACAAAAATATTTATAGACACGGTATTTCCAGACCGATCACTAGAAACACTACAGAACTATAGTCAGTTCAAAATAAAATTGTTATGTTTAGGACAAACATCATAAAACAATT
>NZ_JADQAH010000007.1:0-3507 GCF_022129225.1 Psychrobacter sp. Ps7
GCTGCGTAACTAAAATCTCCCAAGTTTATGTGTACGGATTTGACGGCAGGGGTCATATTATGCCACTACTACCGCACGTATTTAAGCCTAATTTTGCTAACCAATATAAATTCCACCCAGGATTTAGTGATAAAGTAATGGATTATACTTGGCAACTTGGTACTGGAAATAATAATCCAAATAAACTTATTTCATTTGCAAGGTATCAGTGGTATCTAATGCAAAAAGATCCCAGTGTATACAAGTTATAAAAGGTTTATATGAACACAATGAAACTAGCACTTACTCTAGTGATTACTGCCTTACTTACTGCTTGTGATGCCACCTCTTCAGATTCACTTACTCTAGATTCAGGTAAAGCAATCGAACCTGCTGTAACACTGGATGAACAGAGTAGCGCTAGGAGCGTATCAACTGCTAAACCTGAACCCCAGATACAACAAGGTTTCAATACAACAGACCCTGTTCCTTTCATCATTAGAACACCAGCAAAGCAAGCCCGTGAACCATTTTTCCTACCTGACGAAAATGTAAAAGAAACTAAAAACTTATTCCACAAAGACTATAGTTTAAACCAAATAAATAGTAAACAATTTGACGAAACAGCATATGGCTTTTTTGTTGTCATTCAATATGACGATGGCACTATCTTAGATTACTCACTGGATAAAGTTAATAATAAATATTTTGTGAAGAGGTTTACCTTAGCTGGGAAATACCAACCACATGAACCCTTTAATAACATCCATAAAGATATCATATATAAAATATTAGAGATAAGCGGAGCAGATGACCCTGAATTATTTTTCCAAGAGCTCATCAGCAGCCCTAAGATCACTAAATACAAAGGATGTACTATTCAACAAAAACAATCAAAATATGCGATGGTGGATTTGACATCATGTGAGTTTGATAACAGAACAGATTTGTCTTTATATAACTCTAAATCTAACCCTTAGAATAAGGCAAATTATATCAAACTAACTACGCCAGTCATGTGGCAGTTTGAAGGTGAACAAGGGTAAGGATATAAAATCCCATTATTCAAGCAACTAAGGCATGTTTAATATTATGTTTAAACAAATTTTCATTACTCTGATTTGCTTTAGTTTTCTTTTTTTAGCTACTGCCTGCCAAGCAGAAAAAGAGAGCACTATGCCTGATAAACCTTTAGAAATTTCATTAAACATGACTGCTAAAGAGTTATACGATGCCAACCCTGAGTATAAAGCTTTTCAAGAAGCGGATGCTCAACCTATGGGCGTTATTTTTCAGGGTTATGATTTTCCAACAAACAACATGGGGAAAGTAATTTTCCATTATTCTGATGATAGTTTTAAGATTGACCAAGTTGTCACTATTTTAGCTATGGATAAGGTAACTAGCGAGCAGAGAGGGTTGAATAAAATTACAGTTGACTTTTTCTTCGATAAGACAGACAACGGTATATCAGACGAAGATGCTTATAAAAAAATGATGTTTTTCTTTAAAGAACTACAAGATAAAGGTTGGACGTATGCGCATTCAAATAGTGCTCCTAGGTTGACTGCCAAAGACAGTTTTACATTTGCAACGACAGATGCAGGTTCAGAATTATATCTTGACTACAGTTACCCACTTACTTTTAAAGAATGGATGCAACTTAATGATCTACAGCTATGGCGATTAAGATATGGCACGGAAATCTATATGGACATTAGGATAAATAGACAAACAGATCCATCTACTGGTAATCGTTATTATCTAATTAGTTTAGATGTCTATGACGAATTAGAAGAAATTCAAACCAATTTAGACTCTGAGGATAGAATCAGATGGCAGGATACCTACCCAGAAACCTATCCAGAAATAGCCTCTTGGAGATTAGAGAATGAAACTTCTGCCATCAATATGGGATTAAAAATTCAACAAGATCAACCTGACTCTACCCTCCCTCTGATATTAGAGAAAACAGGCATCGACACCAGTAAGTTTATCTCTATTGACCCCTATAAAATAACTTATGAAGAGTTTATGCAGCGTTCTGAGGCGGGTGAAGATATGACGCCTTATTATGAGAACCAGCCTACCGCTAAACTTGAAATTACTAGTCAAGCCAAAGGGCGTTGCCCAGCAAATCAGCCTTGCCCTAAGTCAGGCTACTGGTTCACTCAAGCAAAAGCGAACAGTCGTGCCTACTTTAAGCAAGGTGAAATCATGCCTGATTACCCTAACAACCAATAGGGCGAAGTTATTTGGCAGTTTGAAGGTGAACAAGGGTAAGGCTATAAAATCCCATTATTCAAGCAACTAAGGCATGTTTAATATTATGTTTAAACAAATTTTCATTACTCTGATTTGCTTTAGCTTTCTTTTTTTAGCTACTGCCTGCCAAGCAGAAAAAGAGGTTGTTATCCCCCCTCATGCTTATGTTTCAGTAGAAGAAAGCCCTGACGCGTTTAAAAAGAACAACGAAGGCATTAAACAGTATTGGAGTTTTGATGATAATCCGCTCAATATTGGTAGCTTAGGCGTTACTTTTTATAAATTACGTTTTCCTAGCGATAATTATGCCACTGTTACGTTTACTTACCCTAATGTTCCGTCGTTTACTATCCAAAATGTTAGTAGTACTTCAGGATTCTACAGTCACGATAGGCCAGAAAGAGGTATACAGTCTTCTACAATTCGTTTCTTTATTACAGACTCAAAAGGCAGTTATGGCATCACCCAAAAAGATGCCTATGTCGCCATGCAAAAGTTGTTCAAACAGCTAGAAGAGCAAGGTTGGCAGGATGATCATCGAATTGATGACCCTCGTATATCTGTTCAAGATAGTTATACTTACGGTACTAGTGAAAATGTCTCAGATAACTTTATAAACTATCAATACCCTTTAACCTTAGATCAGTTCAAGAAACTACCTAGCTTGCAATTTTGGGATCTACGAAATGGTAATGATGTTTTTTTAGATATTACTATGCAATACAACTTTGAAGAAGAGATTAACAATTACGTTTATATGATCAGCTTAGATTTTAGCTCCGAAGAAATTCATATCAACAGCTATCTCAGTTATGACAATCCAGACGATACTTTGGAATCAACTTTTACAAAGGCTTATCCAGACTTGCCTACATCTAGGTTATACGCTGAAACCCAAGCTTTAAAAATAGGTCTAAAAATCCAGCAAGATCAACCTGACTATACCCTACCCCTTGTACTAAAAAAAACAGGTATCGATACCAGTAAGTTTGTCTCTATCGACCCTTATAAAATAACTTATGAAGAGTTTATGCAGCGTAAAGAAGCTGGCGAAGACATGACGCCTTATTATGAAAATCAAACCAAAGCCAATAAACCTGAAATTACCAGTCAAGCAAGAGGTCGCTGCCTAGCAGGACAACCCTGCCCTAAATCAGGCTACTGGTTCACGCAAGCAAAATCTGACAGTCGTGCTTACTTTGAAAAAGGCGACATCATGCCTGATTACCCTAACAACCAATGGGGCGAAGTTATTTGGCAGTT